>URHS01000014.1 GCA_900547685.1 uncultured Blautia sp.
CAATTCAGCTTTATCTTTTCTATCTGGTCTACCCTTGCCAAAGTCATGAATTATTGAATGCTCTGTTACAACTGCTGAACCTGCTAAAATTCTAAAACCTTGCTCTTTAGCCATATCAAATAATTCTATTAAAGTATCTTCTTGTGCTCTATTTCCATAGGTTACAACTACTATAGCTAATGCATTATTACCTTTAATTTTGCTAAAACGTTCTTTAAAAGTAACAGGCACTCTACCTGCATATGAAGGAACACCTAAAAATACTAAATCATTTTCAGCTAAAGATACATCATCTAGATTTGTATTTCTTGATGTTAAATTTATATTTTTATAATTAGGGCTTATTTGCTCACTCAAAAACTGTAATACGAATTTTGTTGTGTCTGTTGGACTAAAAAACAGATTATAAACTTTATCAATATCCATAATAATCTCTCCATTTACAAACATAAAGATTATATACAAATACAAAAAGAACCCATTAGCTTAACTAATGGGCCCTTTCTTTGTAATTTATCGATTAAAATCAACCGATAACAACCATAGTCTGACCAGGTTTTACGCTATCGCCAGCGTTAACTGCGAAAGATTTAACTGTACCAGCAGCTGGAGCTGTGATTTCGTTCTGCATTTTCATAGCTTCAAGAATTAAAAGAACATCGCCAGCATTAACAGCTTGACCTACGGAAGCTACTAATTTTACAATTTTACCAGGCATTGGAGCAGTAACAGTGTTGTCACCAGCAGCAGGTGCAGCAGCAGCGGCAGCTGGAGCAGCTTTTGGTGCAGGTGCAGCAGCTGGAGCAGCTTTTGGTGCAGCAGCAACTGGAGCAGCAGCTTTTACTTCTTCAATTTCAACTTCATAAGCGTTACCATTTACAGTGATGTTAAATTTTTTCACGACGTATTCCTCCAAGAATTATCTTTTTTATTTCATTGATGATTTATTAAACAGCATCGCGTCTGCCAGCCATAACCCATGCATCGCTACGTTTAATACGAACAGCCATAACTTTATGACCAACCATCATTTCTACAGCAGCAGTAATAGCAGCTACTATTTCTTCACTGATAGGAGCATTATTATTTGCCATCTTAAAACTCTCTCCTCTTATTATAATGGAACATTACCATGTTTTTTCGCAGGACGTGCTTCACGTTTGCTTGCAAGCATGTTCAATGCAGTGATAATACGAGGGCGGGATTCTTTAGGTTCAATTACCATATCAATGTAACCACGTTCAGCAGCTTTGTATGGTGTAGCGAATTCAGCTACATATTCAGCTGTTTTTGCTGCAACATCAGGGTCTTTTCTGAAGATGATGTTTGCTGCACCAGCAGGACCCATAACAGCAATTTCTGCTGTAGGCCAAGCCATAACTTGGTCAGCACCGAGTTCACGAGAGCACATAGCAAGGTAAGAACCACCATATGCTTTACGAGTGATAAGTGTAATTTTTGGTACTGTTGCTTCGCAATAAGCATAAAGCATTTTTGCACCATGACGAATGATACCGCCATATTCCTGATCTGTACCTGGTAAGAAGCCAGGAACGTCAACGAGGTTAACGATAGGAATATTAAATGCGTCACAGAAACGAATGAAACGTGCTGATTTATCAGAAGCATTAATATCAAGGCAACCTGCCATTACAGCTGGTTGGTTTGCAATGATACCAACGGAACGTCCATCAAAATGAGCAAAACATGTAATGATGTTTGTAGCATAATGCTGATGAACTTCATAGAATTCACCATCATCTACTAAGGAACGAATAACATCTTTCATGTCATAAGGCATGTTAGCGTTATCTGGAATTACAGTGTTTAATTCTTCATCCATACGGGATGGATCATCATTTGTAGGTCTTTCTGGAGCATCATCCATGTTGTTGCTTGGTAAGAAGCTTAATAAGTAACGAATTTGTTCGATACAATCATCTTCATTTTCAGCAGCAAAATGAGCAACACCAGAAGTAGTGTTATGAGTCATAGCACCACCGAGCTGTTCAGCTGTTACTTCTTCAGCAGTAACAGATTTGATAACAGCAGGACCAGTGATAAACATCTGGCTAGTATTTTTTACCATGTAGATAAAGTCAGTAAGAGCTGGAGAATATACTGCACCACCTGCGCATGGTCCCATGATTACAGAAATCTGTGGAACAACACCGGAAGCGTCTGTATTTCTCTGGAAAATTCCGCCGTAACCAGAAAGAGCGTCAACAGCTTCTTGAATACGAGCCCCACCAGAGTCATTGATACCAACGCATGGAGCACCCATTTTCAAGGACATTTCTTGTACTTTCCAGATTTTTTTAGCATGCATTTCACCAAGAGAACCACCTTCAACAGTGAAGTCTTGAGCGTAAGCATATACTAAACGTCCATCAACTGTACCATAACCTGTAATTACACCTTCAGCAGGTAAATCTTTCTTTTCCTGACCAAAGTTAGTGCAACGATGTTTTACAAACTGATCTAATTCTACAAATGTACCTTCATCAAAAAGTTTTTCAATACGTTCACGAGCAGTCATTTTGCCTTTAGCATGTTGTTTTGCAACACGTTTAGGACCGCCTGCTTGTAAAATATGTTCCTTTTTGGCATTCATGAGGTCAATTCGTTCTTGAACTGTAGCCAAAGTTATACCTCCTTAATAAAATCTATATCTATTAAAAAATTTAATATAGATTATTTTGTTTCATCTAAACGCTGAGCAAGTTCAACTAAGATACCGCTAGCTTTTGGATGAACGAATGCAATGCTGGAATTGCCAGCGCCGTAACGAGGTTGTTCATCAATCATACGAACGCCTTTTTCTTTCATTTCAGCGATAGCTTCTTCAATGTTATCAACATTTAATGCAACGTGCTGAATACCAGAACGGCCACCATTTTTTGCAAGATATTTTGCAATTGGGCCATCTTCAGTTGTGGATTCTAAAAGTTCGAGTTCAACTTCACCGCATGGAACGAAGCTTACTTTTACTTTCTGATCTTCGATAACTTCATCTTCTTTAGTGATTTTAATACCTAAAACTTCTTCATAGAATTTTTTTGCTTCTTGAAGATTTGGTACAGCAATACCGATATGGTCAACTCTGTTGATTTTCATTGATAAAACCCTCCTGATATAAATATTATATCTAAATTATTTTTTTAACATATTATCCATAATAGTATTAACTACTGTATATGGGTCATTCTGACGAGTTTCAATATCTTTTACATAAGCATCTAATTCGCCAGTTTCTACAATATGTTTTGTTATATAAGAACCAATAGATGCACTCAAGCGGTCCAATAACTCATTTTTAGCACGTTTATGACGTCTAATAGCTAATGTTCCACTTTCTACTAAATAATTTTGATGTTCAGTAATTGTATCTACTAATTCATTAATACCTTCGCCTCTACTAGCCATGACTTTTTTAACTGGAGGACGCCAATCTGGTGTTTCTCCATCAAGGTCTAGCATCATATTAAGCTCTGTATATAATTTATCTGCACCATCAAGATCTGCTTTATTGATAGTGAAGATATCACCAATTTCCAATATTCCTGCTTTTATAGCTTGGATATCATCACCAAGGCCTGGTACCATTACAACCATAGTAGTATCAGCCGCTTTAACGATATCAACCTCAGATTGTCCTACCCCTACAGTTTCTACAATAATTACATCTTTACCAAAAGCATCCATAGCTTTTATTGCATCAGCTGTTTTATGAGATAAGCCGCCTAAGCTACCTCTTGTCCCCATACTACGGATAAAGACACCTTCATCGAGGGTTAAGCTGTTCATTCTTATACGGTCACCTAAGATAGCTCCGCCTGTGAATGGACTAGTTGGGTCAATAGCTATAATACCAACTGTTTTTCCCTGATTACGATAAGCTCTTGCGAGTCTATCGGTAAGAGTGGATTTACCTGCACCTGGTGGGCCAGTAATACCAAGGACAAAGGCATGCCCAGTATGTGGATACAGTTTTTTCATGATTTCTACTGCAGCATCTGTTTCATTTTCAATTGCTGTGATTGCACGAGTTAATGCTAAACGATTTCCATTTAACAATTCTTGAGCTATATCCATATAAGCACCACCTTTGATGTCAGCTCCTGTCCCTTATGCACAGAAGCCACAAATACATTTATATTAAAAATCATCTTGTCTCCTTATAGAGACTAAGAAAGACAAGATGATTTTCTTTATATTATTTAATTAATAACGTTAACTGTTAAAAATTAAGCTTCTTTTACGTGAGCTTTGATGAATTCAATAACGTCAGTTGTTGGTGTACCAGGAGTAAATACTTCTGCAACACCTGCTTCTTTAAGAGCTGGGATATCGCCTTCTGGAATAACACCACCGCCGATGATTAATACATCGTTCATGCCTTTTTCTCTAACAAGTTTTACAACTTTAGGGAAAAGATGTGGATGAGCACCAGAAAGGATACTCATAGCAACTACATTAACGTCTTCCTGTAAAGCTGCTTCTGCAATCTGTTCAGGAGTCTGACGAAGACCTGTATAAATTACTTCAAAGCCTGCATCGCGAAGAGCACGTGCTACAACTTTTGCTCCGCGGTCATGACCATCTAAACCTGGTTTTGCTACTAATACTCTAATCATTATATTTACCTCCAAATATCTTCACTTATTAAAGATTTACATGTGCTTCATATTCGCCGAATACTTTACGCATTACGCCACAGATTTCTCCGAGAGTTGCATAAGTTTTAACGGCAGCGAGGATATGAGGCATAAGATTTTCGTTTTCATCTTTACAAGCAGCTTCTAAGTCAGCAAGAGCAGCTTCTACAGCAGCGTTGTCACGTTTAGCTTTCATAGCTTCAACTTTAGCTTTCTGTTTTTCACCAACGGAAGCGTCAACTTTGAGAAGACCTTCAACTGGTTTTTCTTCGATCTGGAATTTGTTTACGCCGACAATTGTTCTAGCACCGGATTCAACATCCATTTGCCATTTGTAAGCACTATCCTGAATTTCTTTCTGGATATAACCTTTTTCAATTGCAGATACTGCGCCGCCAATTTCGTCGATTTTTTTGATGTAATCCCAAGCTTCTTTTTCGATTCTGTTAGTCATAGCTTCAACATAGTAAGAACCAGCAAGTGGATCTACAACATCAGCTAAACCACTTTCATATGCAACAATCTGTTGAGTACGTAAAGCGATCATTACGGATTCTTCTGTAGGAAGAGCAAGTGCTTCATCACGGGAGTTTGTATGAAGGGACTGAGTACCACCCATAACAGCAGCTGCAGTCTGTAAAGCAACACGGATAATGTTGTTGTTAGGCTGTTGAGCTGTAAGCATGGAACCAGCTGTTTGTGTATGAACACGAAGCATCATGGATTTAGCTTTTTTAGCGCCAAATCTTTCTTTCATAACTTTAGCCCAGATACGACGGGAAGCACGGAATTTTGCAACTTCTTCAAGTACGTTGTTATGAGCATTCCAGAAGAAGGAGAGACGACCTGCGAAAGCATCAACGTCAAGACCAGCTTTAATAGCTGCTTCAACGTAAGCGATACCATCAGCAATAGTAAATGCGATTTCCTGAGAAGCAGTAGAACCAGCTTCACGAATATGGTAACCGGAAATGGAGATTGTGTTCCATTTTGGTACATATTTAGAGCAATATTCAAAGATGTTAGTGATAAGACGCATAGATGGACGTGGTGGGAAGATATATGTTCCACGAGCAGCATATTCTTTAAGAATATCGTTCTGGATTGTACCTTTTAATTGATCAGCAGGTACACCCTGTTTTTCAGCAACTGCAATGTACATAGCTAAAAGTACGGATGCAGGAGCATTGATAGTCATAGAAGTGGAAACTTTACCAAGATCGATCTGATCGAAGAGGATTTCCATATCTGCTAAGGAGTCGATAGCAACACCAACTTTACCAACTTCACCTTCGGAGATGTCATCAGTAGAGTCATAACCAATCTGAGTTGGAAGGTCAAATGCACAAGAAAGACCTGTAGCACCGGATTCAATTAAATAACGATAACGTTTGTTGGATTCTTCAGCAGTGGAGAAACCTGCATACATACGCATTGTCCAGAAACGACCACGATACATAGTAGGCTGAACACCACGAGTATAAGGATACATACCAGGGAAACCAATTTCTTCTGTGTAGTCAGTACCTTCAATGTCAAGTGGAGTATATAAACGTTGTTCTGGAAGATGTCCACGTTCTGGGAATCTTGCAACTGTTTTTTCTACACTAGCGTTATATTCAGCTAAGCCAGCTTGGATTTTTTCTTTTTCATTGCTCATAATTTTAAATTCCTCCCTAAAAAGGTTATTATTTCATTGAACCTGTTTCCATGAATTTTTCATGCCAGGACAAAGCTTCTTTAATAATATGTGGAGTTTGTGCATGTTTTGTTGCAGCTTCTGCTCTTTCCAAATAATCCATTAACATAGGTTTATAATCTGGATGAGCACATTTGTTAATAACTTCACGAGCTCTTTCGCGTGGAGCAAGACCTCTTAAGTCAGCTAAACCTTGTTCTGTAACGATGATATCTACATCATGTTCTGTATGGTCAACATGAGAGCACATAGGAACGATAGAAGAGATAAGACCGTTTTTAGCAGTAGATGCTGTAAAGAAGCAAGTGAGGTAAGCGTTTCTAGCGAAGTCACCAGAACCACCAATACCATTCATCATTTTTGTACCCATGATATGAGTGGAGTTTATATTACCATAAATATCGCATTCAATAGCAGTATTCATAGCAATAACACCAATTCTTCTTACAACTTCTGGGCTATTGGAAATTTCCTGTGGACGAAGTAAAAGATGTTTTCTATATTCTTTGATATTTTCATAGAAACGTTTTAATCCGTCTGGAGATGGAGATAATGCTGTACCAGATGCAAAGTTTAATTTACCAGCATCAATTAAGTCAAACATACCATCTTGGATAACTTCTGTATATACAGATAAGTCTTTTAAATCAGAATCAACGAACCCGCTGATTACTGCATTTGCTACATTACCTACACCAGATTGTAATGGTAAGAGATTTTTAGGCATATGACCTTTTTTAACTTCATCTTGAAGAAGTTCAATGATATATTCAGACATTTTGTGATCAGCTTCACTAATTTCACCAAATGGACGAGTTTTATCTGTAATATCACAAGGAACAATGCATTTAATTTTATCTGGAGTGCAAGGTATGTAAGGTGTACCAATACGGTCGTTAGCCTTAACAATAGGAATTGGAAGACGATGTGGTGGATCAAGAGGCACATAAACGTCATGCATACCTTCGAGTTCTAATGGTTGGCTAGTATTAACTTCTACTATAACCATATCTGCTTGTTGAACGAAAGAAGCTGTATTACCCATAGATGTTGTTGGGATAATGTTACCTTCTTCTGTAATAGCACAAGCTTCTACGATAGCAACATCTAGTTTACCATAGAAACCATAACGTAATAACTGAGCGGATTCACTAAGATGTAAATCGCTATAAGAGATTTCACCAGAGTTTATTAAATTTCTTAATAATTTGTTAGTTTGATATGGCATACGTTTATCGATACCATTAACTTCACAAAGTGCACCATCAAGTTCTGGTCCTACAGAAGCACCTGTATATAAATTAATTTTAAATGGGTGTTCTTTCATGCGTTCAGCAAGAGCCAAAGGCACAGCTTTAGGATAACCAGATGGTGTAAATCCACTAGTTCCCACATTCATGCCTGGTTTAATTAACTCAGCAGCTTCTTGTGCACTGACAATTTTCGCATGCAAAGCTTTATTACGCACACGATCTAAAATGTCAATCATTAAAAATTCTCCTCCTTACCAAAATATATTGTTGCATTATTATGTCGTGTTCCATTATATCATTGTCTAATACGATAATCAAAGATTATTGTATCATTTATGAAATAAATTTTTTTATTTATAATTTTTCAATAAAAAATAAATAAAAATTATAAAAAATCAACACTCCATCTTTTAATAAATAATAACGCATATCACTAACAAAAGCATACCACTACTAGGGAAAAGCGTCAAGTTTTACTATAGGAAAAGAAAGCTATTTTCCTGTAATATAATACGACAATCTACTAAGTCCCACAGATAAATCTTCATTAACAATTTTCACATCTTCAGGGACTCTCATTTTTACAGGAGCAAAGTTCCATATTCCTTTTATATTTGCTTTAACTAATTTATCAGCGACCTGTTGTGCAAATTGAGCAGGTACTGCAATAACCCCAATATCTATCTTCAGATTTTTAGCACAACTTTGCAATTCATCAATACTTTTTACTTTTACATGATTTACTGTCTTACCAATAATATTGGGGTCATTATCAAATAATGCTACTAGATTAAAACCTAAAGCAATAAAATTTTGATAATTAGCCAAAGCCACACCTAAATGACCAATCCCTACGATTGCAATATTCCAATGATTATCAAGCCCTAAAATCTTGCCTACATTAAATTTAAGTTCATTGACATAATAGCCAACTCCCTTTTTACCAAACTGACCAAATAAAGCTAAATCTTTTCTAATTTGCTCCGGTGTTAATTCTAATCGACGGCCTAATTCATCTGATGAGATGATATCCATGCCATCATCTTGAGCCAATCTCAAAGTTCTATAATATAGTGGTAATCTATCAATAGTTGCTTTAGAAATAGTTTGTTCTTTCACTGCATTCACTCCTTTAAGGCTTGAGTTTAAATAATATTATTAATTTAATTTTTATATCCAGAAACTACAATTCCTGAAAATAGCCATACAAGCATAGATAATTCTGTATTAAACATTACATAATCTGTAAAACCATTTAATGCCAATGCAGATAAACCTAAACCTATGCCTAAAAACATAGCTTTAACCAATATATCTAATTTCATAACTTGTGCTTTAAAGGCTTTGTAAATTACACCAAAGAAACAAACCATATAACTTGCAAAACCAAATAAACCAATTTCAGCCATAAAATTCAAATACATATTATGTGCATGTACAATTTTTATAAAATTCCCCTGCATATAATAATCATAATTAGGATAAACCATAAAATATGAACCCCAACCTATACCCAATAATGGGTGGTCTAAAATCATTGCTATAGTACTTTCCCAAAAAGCAAGACGCATTTCTGAAGATGTATCCATTTTCGTAAAAATAGATGTCATTCTATCAACTAAAGTTGCATCTGAAAGCAATAAGATGACAGCTAATCCTATCAATGCTAATAATACTTTTCGATTATATAAAATACTGTAGACAAAAATTACTAAGGCAATACTTAGACAAGCCCCTCTAGCATATGTTAAGGTCAAACAAAAGGCTGTTAAACAGAATAAAACTGCGATTACAATGCGAACGATTTTATGTTTTATCAATAAAAACATTCCAGCCATCAAGCCTAACATCAAATCAAAGTAGCCACCTAATAAATTAGGATTTTGCCATGTGGAAAATACTCTCGTTTTTAATCCAGGAAACATTGCTCCATCAGTCCATACTATTTGCTCAGAAGTTAGTCCTATACCTAAAAATGCTTGCATAAAACCATATATTACAACAATAAATAAAGATAAGCTTATACAGCTTAAAAATACTTTTAATTGTCCTATATTTTTTAAATCTATACTTTGCACAACTAAGTAATATGTAAGTACATATCGACCAACTAAATTATAGCAATTGTAAAAACTAAATGCTGAATCTGGTGATACTAAAACGGATAAAAAAGATATAATCACAAAAATCATAATTGGAAAGTCAAGTATTGTACGTTTCCATTCAAAAAATCCCTTAAATGATTTATAGGCAAAAACACCCCAGCCAGCTACTAACAATAGACTTGATACAACATAGGAAAAAGGTAACATTGTTGCCATAGCTATAACAATGTAAAACATCAATCGTTTACAATCATTATTCAATCTATTTTTTTTAAATATATCCACCTATACACCTACTACTCTAAAAGCTAAAAATACCTTTACTAAAATCATGCTTCATTGACTAAAATATTTCTCAGTTCGCCTGTCAAATATAAAGAACCTGTTATACATAAAACTTTATCTTTACCTGCCCACTGACGAGCTAAAGTTAAAGCTTCTTGCATATTATTAAAAGTCTCTACACGATGATATCTTACTTGCAATATATTCAGGAGAAGCTTTTCTTTCTGAATTTGGAGTAGTTATAACGATTTCATCATCATCACGCAATAAATCAATAAGCATAGTATCTATGTCTTTATCTTTTAATATACCTAAAAGAATAACTCTTTTTTCATTTGGATAATATTTATCTAAATTTTGACGAAGTATCATCATACCTGCTGGATTATGAGCACCATCTACTATGCAAATCTGTCCATCAAAATTAAATACTTCAAAACGTGCTGGCCATTTTGCTAATGCTAAACCATCAATGATATTTTCTCTAGTAATACGTTCATCATTATTACCTAAGATACTAGCTGTCATAATAGCCAAAGAACTATTTTCTATTTGATGGTCGCCTAATAATTTCAATTTATAATTGAAATTAACTCCTAATAATTCAGAACTAAATTTTAATTCTTGATACTGCCCATCAAAATTCACAAACATAGCTGAAAAATCATTATTTGCTATGAAAATATCAGCATTTTTTTCTTCAGCTGTTTGATTAATTATATCTAATGGTATATCTTTTGCTGCTGTAACCACAGGTACGCCATCTTTTATAATACCTGCTTTATGCTCTGCTATACCTTCTAAAGTTCCTCCACATAAATGAGCATGTTCAAATGCCACATTTGTGATGACGCTAACTTCTGGTTTTACCACATTAGTAGAATCTAATAATCCACCTAATCCTACTTCGATGACAGCATATTCTACTTTATTAATCGCAAAATACAAAAATGCCGCTGCTGTAATAACTTCAAACTGTGTAGGTGACTCTTCGCCATCTTCAACCATTTTATCCACAAAAGTTTTAACAGCACTAATACAATCAGCAAAATCTTCTTCGCTTATAGGATTTCCGTCTATTTGAATACGTTCTGTATATGATACTAAATGAGGTGAAATATACAAACCTGTTTTAATATTAGATGTTGTTAAAATACTAGATAACATAGAACTTGTTGAACCTTTTCCATTAGTTCCTGTTATGTGTATAGTTTTATATCTTGTTTGTGGATTGTCTAAATAAGTTACTAATTGTTTAATGCGACCTAGACCAAGCTTAGTACCAAAGGTACTAAGCTCATCTAGATATTCTAGCGATTCTAGATAATTCATTTTATTACGCCTTTCATAAAAAAATCTAAAATTAAAGAGTTGCTAAATATGCCAAACGTTGTTTTACTGCTTCACGTTTTTCTTCATAACCTTTTAATTTTTCTTTTTCTTTCTCTACAATATCAGCAGGTGCTTTGGCAATAAAGCCTGCGTTAGAAAGTTTTTTATCAAGACGTGATACTTCTTTATCTAATGTAGCTAATTCTTTATTTAAACGAGCAGTTTCTTTTTCTACATCAATTAAGCCTGCTAAAGGTAAATAAATTTCTACACCATTTACTACTGCTGTCATTGCATTTTCTGGTTTTGCATCATCTTTTGCTAAAATAGTTACATTTTTAGCAGAAGCTAACGTTTCTAAATATCCACTGTTTTTAGCAAATACATCTGTTAAGCTTTCATCACTTAAATGAAGAATTACTTCTGTTTTTTTACTTGGTGCTGCATTTACTTCAGCTCTCATATTACGGATAGCTTTGATTGTTTCCATGATAGTAGTCATTTCTACTTCGCTTGCATCATCAAGTTTTGTTTCTTCACCTGTTGGCCAATCAGCTACCATGATGCTCTTACCTTCATGTGGAATGTGTTGCCAAATTTCTTCTGTAATAAATGGCATAAATGGATGTAATAAGCGAAGTGTATGTTCAAGTACATAACCTAAAACATATTGAGCTACTTTACGTGGACGAACATTTTCTTTATCGTAAAGACGAGCTTTGCTAAGTTCAATATACCAATCACAGAATTCATTCCAAATGAAGTCATATAACGAACGACCAGCTTCACCTAATTCAAATTTTTCTAGGTTTTCAGTAATGCTGATAGCAGTTTTAGCATAACGGCTTAAAATCCATTTATCAGCTAAAGTATAGTCACTAGCTTCTGGAACAAAAGTTTTGTCAAAACCTTCAAGATTCATGAGCATAAAACGAGAAGCATTCCATAATTTATTAGCGAAGTTACGAGCAGATTCTACACGTTCCCAATAAAAACGCATATCATTTCCCGGTGCATTACCTGTCATCAAAGTAAGACGCAGCGCATCTGCTCCGTATTTGTCAATAACTTCCAGTGGGTCAATACCATTTCCAAGAGATTTACTCATTTTACGTCCCTGAGAGTCTCTTACCAGACCGTGAATTAAAACATGGTGGAATGGTGTCTTACCTGTCTGTTCCAGACCTGAGAACACCATACGGATTACCCAGAAGAAGATAATATCGTATCCTGTTACCAAAACATCTGTAGGATAGAAATATTCCATTTCCTCTGTCTTTTCCGGCCAGCCTAAAGTAGAAAACGGCCAAAGTGCTGAGGAGAACCATGTATCCAGTGTATCTTCGTCCTGATGAAGATGTGTGCATCCGCATTTCGGGCATTTCTCTGGCATTTCTCTTGCAACTACAGTCTCCCCACATTCATCACAGTAGTATGCAGGAATTCTGTGTCCCCACCATAACTGACGGGAAATACACCAGTCTCGGATATTTTCCAGCCAGTGCATATATGTCTTGTCAAAACGTTCCGGAACAAACTGTAATTCTCCGTTTTTCAGAGTTTCAATAGCAGCTTCTCCCATTTCCTTCATTCTTACAAACCACTGTGGCTTAATCATCGGCTCTACCGTTGTCTTACAACGGTCATGTGTACCAACACTGTGAGAGTGAGGAACTACTTTTACTAAAAGTCCCTGTTCTTCCAAATCTGCTACCATAGCTTTTCTGGCTTCATAGCGGTCCATACCTGCATATTTGCCACCCAGTTCATTGATAGTCGCATCGTCATTCATAATGTTGATTTCTTCTAAGTTATGACGTTTTCCCACTTCGAAGTCGTTAGGGTCGTGAGCCGGTGTAATTTTTACACATCCTGTTCCAAATTCTTTATCAACATATTCATCTGCGATTACCGGAATTTCTCTGTCTGTAAGAGGCAGTTTCAGCATTTTTCCAACCAGATGTTTATATCTGTCATCTTCCGGATTTACAGCAACTGCTGTATCTCCCAATAATGTTTCCGGTCTTGTTGTAGCGATTTCTACAAACTGACCTTCTTCTCCGGCTACCGGATAATTGATGTGCCAGAAAAATCCGTCCTGATCCTCATGTTCTACTTCTGCATCAGAAATGGAAGTCTGACATACCGGACACCAGTTGATAATTCTGGAACCTTTATAAATATATCCTTTTTCATATAATTTAATGAAAACTTCCTGTACCGCTTTGGAGCATCCCTCGTCCATAGTAAAGCGTTCTCTGTCCCAGTCAGCAGAAGCACCCAGTTTTTTCAACTGATTGATAATCTTTCCGCCGTATTCTTCTTTCCATTCCCAGGCATGTTTCAAAAATTCTTCTCTGCCGATTTCGTTTTTATCAATTCCCTGCTCTTTTAATTTTTCAATAACCTTTACTTCTGTAGCAATGGCTGCATGGTCTGTTCCCGGCTGCCAAAGTGCTTCATATCCCTGCATTCTCTTAAAGCGAATAAGAATATCCTGCATGGTTTCGTCTAATGCATGTCCCATGTGAAGCTGTCCTGTAACATTTGGCGGCGGCATAACAATGGTAAACGGTTTTTTATCTCTGTTTACTTCTGCATGAAAATATTTGTTATCCAGCCATTTCTGATAAATACGATCCTCTAATCCCTTTGGATCATAAGTCTTTGCAAGTTCCTTGCTCATAGTTTCCTCCTCTTTTTGATTATAAAGGGTATTTTTTAATCTCATAGGACGCAATTTCCTATACAATAAAAAAAATACCCTTCATAACCATTTCTTCTATAAAATAGTTACAAAGGGCGATTATTCATCGCGGTACCACCTTTATTTATCACTCAAAAGTCCTTTAACGCTGACGATGCGTGAAAGCCTACCAAAGTTTCCTCCTTCAGCCTCCCGGTTCAAAAGCTACCTTCCATCCATTTCCCTTGAGCTGCCTTCCAGCCGATGAGCTGCTCTCTCTGTAAGTTTCCTGAATGTACTCCTCTTTCTCACTACCTTTGCTTGCATTTTATCATAAGCACAAACCCCTGATTTGTCAAGACAGGAATTTCTAAAATCTTTCTAACCAATATTAAAACTGTTTTTTCCTGTTTATTTGTGTTACAATTTTTATAATACCAGAGACGAAAACCATGCGGCATATTCTGCTTGTGCTTAAGTTGTCGTCATGTATCTTTGAATTTTAATATCTTTCCATAAAATATAATTAAAAATTCCATTTACAGGAGGTGCTCTATGCCAAAATTTTCAAAATTTTTTAAAGGGTTAGGAATTTTTTTACTAATTATCTTCATTCTCTTAATCTGTGCGGTTCTCTGGCTTACCATTCGGGAATACCGCCCTGAAAAAGAAGAAATTTTAAAAGTGCCCAAAAATACACAGACATTATCTTTAGATGATTCACTGCGTATTATGACTTACAACATTGGCTATGCCGGGCTTGATAAAAATGAAGATTTCTTTATGGACGGGGGTTCTAAGGTACAGCCGGACAGTAAAGAACAAGTAGAAAAAAATTTAGAAGGAATCCAAAACATACTTACCGAAAACCCTGCTGATGTTTACTTCCTTCAAGAAGTAGACAAAGACTCGAAACGTTCTTTTCATATTGATGAAACAGAATATTTAAAAGAGAGATTAAGCATGGAGGGGATTTTTGCTTACAACTTTAAATGCGATTTTGTTCCTTATCCCCTTCCACCCATCGGAAAAGTAAACAGCGGTGTTTTTACCATGACCAATTTAAAAACAAACAGTGCCGCCCGTCTTGCACTTCCGGAATCTTTCTCATGGCCTGTAAAAACCTGTAACTTAAAGCGCTGTATGCAGGAAACACGTATTCCACTGGAAGGTACTGAGGCAGAGCTGGTATTGATTAACTTCCATTTAGAGGCTTATGATGACGGAGATGGAAAAATTGCCCAAAGTAAAATGCTGGCTGAAAAGCTTTCCAAAGAATATGAAGCAGGAAACTACGTCATTGCAGGAGGCGACTTTAATCAGACCTTTGAAGGAATGGACAAATATCCAATTACCAATAAAGAAAACTGGGTTCCCGGAGTAATCAGCCAGGATACACTCCCTGAACATTTTTCTTTTGCAGTTGATGACACTTACCCTACCTGTCGTCTTTTAAATGCACCATATACCGGTTCTTATGAATCTTCACAGGTCTATGTTATTGATGGCTTTATTGTATCGGATAATATAAAAGTCTCCGATATTTCTGTTATCAATACAGACTTTGAATATACAGACCATCAGCCGGTTCAGATGAAAATTTCTTTAAAGTAAGGGGGAATTAAAATCAAAAAGAAAATACTCTTCCTATCAGCAATTCCAGTTGTCACCATTGCTATTATTTTCTTTCTTATATTACAAAGATTTACAGAATATAAAAATTTAGATATAGAAAAAATAGCTGCTCAAGAAGATAGTACAAATAATAAAATTTATCTGTATTCCGATGAACTTACGATATGTATACTGGAATATCCAAAGATAGATGATAAACTTTTTGCCAAAGTATCTGTTATTGAAAAACATCTTTCAAAATTTACTAAACGAAACAATATTCTAAGCTACGATGCTGCAACTTGGTCCTTTTCATCCTCTGGTGCAGAACAATTTTTATACAACAAAGATTATAATATTGAGTCAATTCAAGATGTGGTTTTCTCTGAAATCTATAACCATAAATGTACATGGGAGTCTCCTCAATTGATTACAAAGTTCCCTTGTATTTCAAAAACGACTCTACTGTTCCAATGTAAAAACCCCGAAACAGATATTGATAATATCCCTGTTTCATTTGAGTTTCATTTTACATTAGAATAGCTTTTCCGAAAATGAGGTTACTGCAATCATACACTTACTGCAATAACCTCATCTTTTTATAAAGGTAAATCTCTCTTTTTAAATCCTATTATTCCTATCGTGAAGAATACGCCTGCTAAAAACCACAATATCCCTATATACACAAATCCAACACTATCATATTCTATTATTTTCTCAGCATCAAACAAGGTCAATGGTGTAAAATATTTCAAAAATTCAATATCTTCATTTACCTGTGAAAGCATCTGAATTAAGAAAAATCCCAATCCAATTCCTGCTCCCAAACCGACAGAAAATCTGATTTCATTAAACAGACAGGCAAACAGAAAGCACATAGCCGCCAAAAATATTTCCAGAGAAACCAATCCGAAATTCAACACAAGAAACTTCTCAATCTCCAGTTCTCCTTCAAACATTGTCTCACTGCATACTAAAATCAGCATTACCGCATATAAAACCAGTAAAATCACTCCTAAAATCAGAGTCACAAACTGTGTAATAATAATTTCACTTCGGCTATAATGAGTATTCAATAAATATGCCATAGAACCCTTTTCCATATACTTAGAAACTAATTTATAGCACATAATAATCGTGTAAATAAACGGGATAATAACTAAAATAAATCCATATAAATAATTATTCAAAAAGTCCAGCAAAGTAACTCCCGGATTTTCCATGCCAAACGCAGCAAAAAATTCCGGCATACTTTCTGCCATAGCATTGATTCCGGATCCTACTTCCGGGTCATACATTGCAGTAATGATACTGGAATAAAGGGTAACAATTCCCATAAACAACAGCAATATTTTATAATTTGACTTTATTTCTCTTTTTAACAACGGTATACTCATTACTCTTCCTCCCCATAATACTGCAAAAATACTTCTTCAAGTGTCTGATTTCTGGCGTTAATATCCTGTATATCATATTCTTTCAATCGACAAAGTAATTCATTTACCTGCCCCCTCAAGGATAAAGAAACCTTGTTGTCTTCCCACTTGCTATTGGGGTAGAACTCTTGAAAAGCCTCTGCACTTTCCGCATTGGAAAAAGTAATTTCATAATGCTTAATTCTGTTATTTTTAATCCTGTCTATCTTTTCGTCTGCAACAATTTTCCCATCTTTTATCATAACCACTCTGTCACAGGTATTTTCTACTTCCTCAAAAATATGGGATGACATTAATACTGTCTTTCCTGAAGCTTTCTCCCTTTTAATCAGCTCCACAAACTTATTTTGCATAATCGGATCCAGACCCGTTGTTGGTTCATCTAAAATCAAAATCTGTGCATTCTGCATAAAGGCAATAATAATTCCTATTTTTTGCTTCATGCCCTTAGACATCTTTTTAATCTTAACCCGTGTATCAATTTCCAGATATTCAATTAATTCTCTTGCATAGGTCAAATCTTTAATTTTCTTCATTTTTGCCATGAATTCAATAAATTCATTTCCTGACATATTGTCCATAAAAGCAATTTCTCCCGGAAGATACCCCACCTGCTCCTGAACACCGGAAGCCTCACAAAAACAATCCATATCTAAAATCTGTGCCCTTCCCTTTTGAGGATTTATAAATCCCATAAGATGTCTGATTGTTGTGGTTTTTCCCGCTCCGTTTGAGCCTAAAAATCCTACAACTTCGCCCTTATTCACAGAAAATGAAACATCAAAAATCCCTTTTCTGTTTCCGTAATCCTTCGTCAATCCATCAATCTCTATTACAGCCATGAATACTCCTCCTGATGATTTTCCTCTAATTTTCGCCATTTTCTTTTATTATACAAAAGCAACATTTCCTGTACAAGAGTAAGAAAGATTTCCTATACAATAAAAAGACTGTATATCTCTCGATATACAGCCCTATAAAAAATATGAAATGTTGTTTCCTGATGAAGTGTCCTGACTTTAGTCACGAATTATTCTGTTCCTGCGGAGGATGCACCGTTTTGTCTGTTGCGGGAAAACAAAACTTTGTAAAACAGGATATCAGAAGCAGAACACTTCACCTGCCATTTAATCAACGCATAATTCTATAAGTTCAGGTTCTTACCTTTCGGCATTCCATAAAAAAATCCACCTTCGCCATGAAAGTGGAATCATCTACTGTATCTCACAGTATGAGGGATTCAAACTTTGCACGGAAGTTTTCACCTTACTGCTATTAAGCAGGTTTCCTGACTCATGGTTCATTGCTTTGCCTCTCCTTCTCGTATCAACATACAATGGATTATTGAAGCATTGCTCCCCAAATACAGTGACCGGATCGCTCAGGACTCTCACCTGATTCCCTTTTCACCGGCGTTGTGCGGTCAACGCAGATGCACTTAATAGGTTTATGGAATTATACAATATCATAATACCATCCTCCCTACTCACAGTCAAGCATTTTTCTTTCGCTCGCTTTCCCTTTTACGCTTTGTCATAAGCCCGCCTATACGCCCTGTTTCCTTTGCTGACAGACTTTTCCATCCACTGTCTAATACCTTATCTAGAAGTCCTAATTCCTCTGCAATTTCATATTTCACTTTTTCTTCTTCCGGAATATTATTCAAATCAATTTTTTCATCTTTCTTCTTTGCCATAAAAAAGCCACACTCCTTTCTTCTTTGGAGTATGGCCTTAATTTACAGATTTATACGAAATAAGCTGCTTTTATTTTGGAATTACAATTGCTGCAACAATATAAGCAATAATTCCTGTTCCGAATCCCATGCAAGTCAGGATAATCCAAGCAAGACGAATCAAGGTAGGATCAATATTGAAATATTCTGCAATACCTCCGCAAACACCTGCTAACATATAATTTGTTGATGAACGATACAATCTTTTATCTGACATAATACTCTCTCCTTTTACTGATTTTCAAAATTAACAGCTATACTTCCTGAGCTGCTTTCGATATCTATTTTTTTCAAACTACCCTCAGTTCCGTATCTGGCATTTGTAGTTCCTGCATGTTCCTCTCCGTTTAATAGAAGATGACCTCTGGCACACTGCGCAAACACTGCATAATCATCTAATTTTCCTGTATGTGTAATATCCACATTCCCCGATACCACTTCAATGTCTGTTTCCTGTGCATCTAAAAGATCCATTTTCACTTCCCCGGATGTCAAAGACAAATCACATTCTCTTACAGAAAGTTTTCCTGCTACAGCAAGTTGTCCTGCATCTACATGAATATCACAAGATGAAAAAATCTTGTTTTCCGGAATTTCAATAACCACCGTTTCTTGTACTCCATAGTCATTGTAATTTTTTTCTAATACAATCTCTCTGTCTTCTGCATCAAACTCTATTAAATCAGAACTTGATAACCCTGATATTCTTATTTCATCTTCCTGAACAATTCTAATTTCTATTTTCCCCATATACATTTCAATATCCAGACTCTCTACTTCTGAAGTCGGAAAACTTTGTGAAACAGAACCTGCTTCTGTTTTAGCGGATTGTTCCAAAGCATTTCTTCCATGATGATAATCGTCAAAGTCATCTTCTATATCCCAATAGTCATCATCCAGTTCTCTGTTTATCCTACAAAGGAAATGATAAAGACGGCTGTTTCCAAAATCCCCATTAACGCTTCTGAGAGAACCGCCAAACACCAATCCTGCACCTGCAAGGCATCCGCCTACAACTCCTGTAATGAGAATAACAATCAATGCAATCTTCGTAAATTTTTTCATTTTCTTTCACCTCCTGAAATTCCTCTGTGTAAAACTCTCTGGATAAAATCAATCACCCAGCGGAAACAAATTGGGAAAACCTTAACTGCCAGCCATAAAAATCCCAACAAAAGTAATAAACCAATGCAAATCATTAAAAGTCCGACTCCCGCAACCAAACATACTGTAGGAACTGAGGGAAACTGTGTGATTGCTACACCTAAAGAAATAATACCGCCCATGAAAAGTCCGATACATCCAAAGAATAATGCTGCTGCCACACCAATTGCTGCTCCTACAAGAGCAATAGCCACACCTAATACTACAACTGCCAGTGCACCCCAAAATGGTACAGTTATAATTGCCAACAGTAAAATTAACGCCCATGACAAGCTGCTTCTTTTGGGTTTCTGTGTCATTCTTTCACCCTGTACATCCGGCATATTTTTTTCTTCAAAACGTTCATCGGTATATCCTGTCTCCCGATATTCCCCGTGTTCGCTGCCATTTTCATTTAAATCGGCTTTAATGGTTGCCGCAACTTTTCCCGGACTTCCCAGCTCCTGAATAACGGTTGCTTCATTTTCCTCTCCGGCATCGTCAAAATAGTTTTCATAAAACTCCAATGCCTCTTTTCTCTCTTGTTCCGGTATATCCCACAGCAGTCGTTCCAACTGCTCTAAAAATTCCTTTCTTCTCATCATTTTCCTATTCCTCCCTCAAACAACGTACTTATCTTTGTTGAGTAGCTTCTCCATTCTGCACGATACAAATCCAACTGCACCTTTCCTTTTTCTGTTACTTTATAATATCGCCTGTTTCTGCCCCCGTATTCTTTATCATAAGTTTCCAAACATTCATCCTTTTGAAGTCTGCGAAGCACGGGATAAAGTGTAGATTCAGAAACCTCCAGAACTTGACGTACATCCTGTGTAATTTTATATCCATAAGTTCCTTCACTCTCATTGGACACAACCGCTAGTACAATAGCATCTAAGAGGGCGGCGCCTGTATTAAAAACCATAACTTCACCTCATTTCTATCGCTATAATATTGTTTTATAAACAATACTATTTTATATTTAATACTATATGATATATAATATTGTTTTGTCAATGATATTTTATAAAAGAAATTCGAAAGAATTTTTAAAGAAAAAAACTGAGGGACTGCGCTGTTAAGCACAATCCCTCTTTCTCAAGTTTTTTACAGCAAACTTATTTTTTCTTTAAATGAATTTCAAAGGATACATCATCTCCACTTACTTTGGGCAGCAAAATTCCCCCTGTCATAAGCGCCTTTCCTGTATATGTCTTTCCTGTACCAAGAACTTCATATTGTCCTTCTTCCAGCCCTGCAAGTCGTATTCTGGTGCGTAAAGTATTTGGTTTTGCACGAAATACCACACCCTGCACCAATACTTCCTTCCTGTCTTGAGATACAAATTCCCATACAGCCATATTTTCTTTATGTGGATTACTCAAACGATAATACAAACCATTGTGAATAAGAGGCTGATACTCCTTATAAGTCTTTATCTGTTTGGCAACCTCCTGTTTTTCTTCCTCGCTTAAAATATTTAAATCCAGTTCATATCCAAAGCTACCTGCCATGGCCACCGTACCTCTTGTCTCAATGGAAGTGCTTCTTCCTGTCTGATGATTAGGTACTGCTGAGACATGAGAACCTACTGCTGAAACAGGATAGAAAAAACTGGTTCCGTACTGAATAAAAGTTCTCTCATGAGCATCTGTATCATCACTGCACCAAATCTGTGGACAATAATATAACATACCCGCATCAAATCTGCCGCCTCCACCGCTGCAGCCCTCAAATAAAATATGAGGAAATTCTCCGGTAAGACGTTCCAATAAACCATACAATCCTAAAACATATCTATGAGGCATTTCCTTTTGACCTTCTTTTGACAAGGTTTTGCTGTACCAATCGCAAATGCTTCGGTTCATATCCCACTTCACATATTCAATATGATTTTCCCGTAAAATTTTGCTGATTACCTCATACAAATACTCTGTCACTTCCGGATTTGCCATATCTAAAACAAGCTGATATCTGCTGCGTAAAGGATTTCTTCCCGGAATACAAATTGCCCAGTCAGGATGTGTTCGATACAATTCACTGTCTTCTGAAATCATTTCCGGCTCAAACCACAAACCGAATTTCATACCCATATCATTAATTTTCTCTACCAATGTATTTAACCCGCCTCTGAGCTTTTCTTCGTTGACAAACCAGTCACCCAAACCGGAAGTATCACTGTCTCGTTTTCCAAACCAGCCGTCATCCAGAACCATCATATCAATCCCCAGCTCTGCTGCCTGTCTTGCAATTTTCTCTATTTTTTCCTCATTAAAGTCAAAGTAGGTGGCTTCCCAGTTATTAATCAAAACAGGACGGCTGGACAGCTTGTATTGTCCTCTGCATACATGGTTGCGGATAATATGATGAAAACGACGGGAAAGTTCTCCCATCCCCTCATCGGAACAGGACAAGATAACCTCTGGCGCATAAAAACTCTCTCCCGCATTTAATGTCCATGCAAAATTATCCTCATTTATTCCCATCACTATCCGAGTCTGATCCAGTTCATCCAACTGTACCTGTGTCTGGAAACTTCCACTGTACATCAAAGCCATTCCCATACAAACTCCTGTTGTCTCCGTACATCCTTTTTCGCATAAAAGGGCTGTGGGATTCTGCTGATGACTGGAATTGCCTCTGGTACTGCTGCTTTCCTGAATACCATGAATAAGAGGAACTCTCTCTGCCTGACGTTCCATATTGTGTCTGCCATGAAAATGAATCCATTCCCAATTTTATCTCATAATTTTGAAAACGTAAATCAAGAGCTGTACTTCCATCTGCATGAGTTACTGAAATAGCAGGCACACGGAAATCACCAACACCCTCTGCTCCATATTCCAATGGTCTTGTATTTAAAGAATAGCTGCGATTGTCTTCTGCCTCGTAAATATTCCCTGAGAATCCCACATCCGGATAATCCAGTAAATAGTCCATACAGCAATCGGTTTTTGCTCCGTACCATAAATGATTTAATACGCCAAATTCATCCACCTTCATCTGATAAAGAGTATTGGCTGTTTCCAAAGAAAAAACCTTGTTTTCTGCTTTTATTGCCATATTTTTATTTCCTCCTAAATAAAACTTTTCCTATACCGATTTTTATGAAAAGATTATAACATACCAATTTGCAACTTATAAATATCTCAATTTCACTCTTTTATACCATAATACTTAATTTTATAGTATAATAATATTATCATAAGGCATTTTGCTATATTTAAAAGGAGCTATATATGGGAAACGTTTTCTTCAACATTTTTCCAAATGAAAATTTCATAGATTTGGGCATGTTCCAATGTGGACGGGAAGCCTGTACTCCCTGTCATTCCTTTGGTCCTGTTACCAGAAATCACTACTTATTTCATTACGTTCTTTCCGGAACAGGAACTCTAATGGCAGATGACGCAAAAGGAATAACCCAAACTTATTCTGTAAAAAGCGGGCAGGGATTTCTAATTTTTCCCGGCCAGATTACAACCTATTATGCGGACCAACATTCTCCCTGGGAATATTTATGGATTGAATTTGATGGGCTGAGAGTAAAAGAAGCCCTTTCACTTACTGATTTTTCTCTCAATCATCCAATATACCACCCTCATTCAAAAGATTTACGGGAACAGATGGTAAAAGAAATGGCATATATTATTTCTCATCCGAAAGAGTCCTCCTTTCATCTTTTAGGACCTCTTTACCTGTTTTTTGATTATTTTATCCAGTCTGCAAAATCTACACGACTGACGCAAAGCAGTAAAATGAGCGATTATTATATACAAGAAGCCATTCACTATATGGAACAGAATTTTCAGAATAATATTTCCATCGAAGAAATAGCTGAAGTTTGTGGAATTAACCGCAGCTATCTGGGTAAGATTTTTCGAAATTCCGTTGGGCGTTCCCCTCAGGAATTTTTAATGAATTATCGAATGGTAAAAGCCACTGAGCTGCTGAAATTGACCACACGTTCTATTGCGGATATCGGAAATGCTGTGGGATATAGCAATCCCCTGCACTTCTCCCGTGCGTTTAAAAATGTCTACGGAGTATCACCCAGAGAGTGGAGAAATGAGAATAAATGAAGTTCTTAAAAACTATAAGTATTTTCAAGAATAAGGTATAAGAAAAAATTCTTTAAAGTGGATGCCTCTCGAAATGGTTATTTATCCTTATGGACGTAGCCTATCCCGTTGTCCGGCGGGATAGGCCTTTTTAGTAAGCAACGAAACAATAAAACCTCCAAAAAAATCATAATGATTTCACAGGCTGTCATGGGTACTTTCCTGTTTAAAAGTCTATCATAGTCCTAAATTTTTTTAATGACCATACATATTTTGACTACACTAACACCGCTTTTCCCAGTCCCGTTGAATAAATATAGATTTCTTTTACCTCTCTATCCGTAATCATTTCCAATGCCTTTTTATAGTACTTCATCTGCACTGTATACTTTTCCACAAACTCTTTTTCCTGCCCTTTTTGAACTTTATCTGTCTTATAATCTACCAGAACCAGACCATCTTCTTCCTCAAAATAGGCATCTATAATTCCCTGTACCAGAATTTCTTCCGCTGTTTTATATTCTTCCCGAATCTGGTTTGCAGGCATAGCAATTACAAACGGCTGTTCTCTATATAGCTGTCCTCGCTGATATGCTTCTTTCATTCTGCCTGCAAGAGAGCTTTCTGCAAAGCGATAAAAATCAGGCATCCATATAAATTTCTTTTCCTCTGCAGTCAGTATGTTTTCCAACTGCTTTTCTATCTGCTCTTTTGTATCTATTTTCTCATAATCCAGCTTTTCCCATATCCTATGGTATAAAGTTCCCTTTGCAGCACCTTTCATTTCTGTTTTTGTTTCCTGCATAAATAAAGGTACAATTTCCTCAATTTCCTTTTCTTCCAGAAGCATCTCACTTTCTTCTATATCTTCATTTTGCATTCGTTTCACTTCTGACACTGTAAGTTTCGCAGGAACGCTTCCTTCCGCCTGATAAGGATATTCATAAGAAAAACTACGTCTAAAAAGTTCATGCCACTTTTCATCGTAAACTTCATTGCTGTCCCATAAAAGTAGTTCTCCTTTTTTCAGCATTTCTTCTGCACGAAGCTGCGCCTCATCTAATACCAGTTCCAAAGGCTGTACCTGTCTCACTATAAATTCAGGCGCTCTGTCATACATATCATTTAAAGGATATACCGAAAAATGATAACTTTCATAAAGACCTTTCATTGCTCTGTGTCTTGCCAGAGCTTTCAATATCCAGTCCAGATAACTTTTCCCTTTTACCCGTAAACCATAAGGCAGCCTTTCTTCCCCATGTTTTTTCAGCATTTCGAAACTTTTTAACGTATCTTCCAACTTTGATATCACACCGGTGAGAATAAGTTTTTCTTTGGCTCTTGTCAATGCCACATAGAGAATACGCAGTTCTTCTCCCAGACTTTCCAGTAGAATTTCTCTTTGTACTGCCTTTTGTAAGATTGTTCGTGTGCGAATGCGAAGCTGTGTATCTACATAAGGAGAACCGATACCTAGATCAGGATGAAGTACAATACTCTCCTTCGTATCTTGCATATTTATTTGTTTTCCCATTCCCGCAACGAATACAATAGGAAACTCCAATCCTTTACTTCCATGGATACTCATAATTCGTACAGTATCTTCATTTTCTGAAAGAATATTAGCTTCTCCAAAATCCACCTGATATTTTTTCAAGTTTTCTATATAGCGGATAAAATTAAACAATCCTCGATAACTGGTACTCTCATAGTCTCTTGCTTTTTCTGCCAGCATCAGAAGATTGGCCTTTCTCTGCTCCCCTGATACAAATGCCTGCTGATATACTAAGAAATCCGTAGCATCATAAAAATCCCAAATTAATTCATGCATCGGTGTATAAGGCACTTTTCTGCGAAGCGCTCTGTACACAGAAAAAAAACGGCGAAGTTTTTCCCCTAAAGGCGTAGGAAGTTTTTCTCCCAGTAGCAATGCTTCGTAAAAACTGCTTTTTTCATGCTCCATTCCCAACACCTTAATTTCCGCCAATTCCTGAAAAGTAAATCCATCCGGAAGTCCATGAAGGGCTGCTGCAAGTGGAATATCCTGCATAGGATTGTCCAAAATTTTTAAATAATCCAGAACTGTCATTACCTCTTGTGCGGAAAAATACCCTGTTTTTGTGGTAACACTGGCTGGAATTCCGCAAGAATTTAATATTTTTTTAAAAGTCTCTGCCCAACCGGACATAGTACGAAGCAAAATTGTAAAATCCGAATATTTCGCAGGTCGGTATTCTTCTGTTTTCTTATCTAAAACCCGATACTTCCCTACCATTTCTCCAATACGAAGAGCAATCATTTTTGCCTCTAACTCTCTTGTATTTTCTTCCTCTTCTTCTAAAAGAAGAACTTCCGTTGCCGGTTCATTTTCTTCTTCCGGTTTCGGCGGAAAAATTTTTCCCGGATATAAAGCCGCTGTGCTGTCATACTCTACCCCTCCCAAATCTTCTCCCATAATCTGATAAAACAGATAATTTACACCTTCTAAAACTTCTGCTCTACTTCTGAAATTCTTGTGCAAATCAATACGGAGACAATTTTCTCCGGTTTCCTGAGGATAAGTTTTAAACTTCTCCATGAATAAATCCGGTCTGGCAAGGCGAAAACGGTAAATGCTCTGCTTCACATCTCCTACCATAAAAATATTGTAAATTCCATCTTCAATTTTAGAAACAGATGTTAAAAGCTTTTCCTGTACAAGGTTACTGTCCTGATACTCGTCAATCATAATTTCTGCAAATTTCTTTGACAATTCTCTGGCAGCGTCCGTACGCTCATCTTTTTCCTTTGTATGCTTAATGAGAATTTCCAAAGCATAATGCTCTAAATCACCAAAATCTAAAATATTCTTTTCTTTCTTCTTTTCCTTATACAGCTTCATAAATGCCAATGTCAAATCTACTAGAACACCTACAGGTTCTCCGGCTCTTTGAAGATTTTCCAGCATTTCCTCTGCTGTTTCCTGAAAATATCTCTCTTTTAAAGCTTTTAGCTGATCTTTTGCTTCGTTTCTCAGATTTTTTGCAAGTTCCTGCTGACTTTCCGACACCCGCTCTTTTTCTGCTTTTTTTCCGGAAGAAAGACGCTTAAATTCCAGTTTATCCAACATTCCCTTCCATTCAAAAAAGCTTTCTGTCTGCCCTAACTTTTCCAGCGCTGAAACTTCATCTTCCAAAAGAGCACTGTAAAAAACAGGTCCATCCGGCTCTTTTGAAATTTCAAGTGACTGCTTTAACAACATGGAAGCTTCTTTTAGCTCTTGTTTCACTTCATTTTTTATCAAACTCATCCACGCTGCATTTTCCAGTTCTTCTACACTTTTTATCTCATAAGCTTTACGGCAGTCCAAAAGCCATTCTTCAGGATAAGGATAACTCATAGAAAAACTGTATAATTTTATGATCATTTCCGGAATTTTCTTATCTGTCTTTCCTCCTGCAAACCCTTCTGAAAATGCCAGAAAAGAAGGATCCTCTTCTGCATAAGCTTCCTCCAAAACGGCATCTGCCACATCTGCCTGCAAAAGACGCATTTCGCCTTCATCTCCCATGCGGAAAGAAGGATCTAAATCAATAAGATGAAAATAATTTTTCACAATATACGAACAGAAACTGTCAATGGTCGTAATCAGGGCATGATGTACCAAAGTGCTCTGTCTCTGGAGATGCTCATCTTCCGGATTTTCTTCCAGTTTTTTCTCAATAGCCTGTCGGATACGCTCTTTCATCTCGCCCGCTGCTGCTCTCGTAAAGGTTACAATCAAAAGCTCATCTATATTCACCGGATTGTTTTTATCTGTTATTCTTTGAATAATTCGCTCTACCAAAACAGCTGTTTTACCGCTTCCTGCCGCTGCACTTACCAGAATATTACAGTTTCTGGTCTCAATGACTTTCTGTTGTTCCTCTGTCCATGAAACACCCATCTTATTTTTTCCTCCTTTCCACTTCTTCTTCCATCAAATACCACAGGTTATTGGATTTATCTTTTTCCAGTTTGCGATACTCATATCCCGGAATCTTTTCATCAAATCCACATACTTCTTTATAAGGGCAATATTCGCAGGCATTTTCTTTTTTCCATTCAAAAGGATTTACGCTGGTATTTCCTTTTAAAATTTCCCTGCCGATTTTCTTTGCTTTATCCTGTACATATTCCATCATAATGGCAAATTCTTTCTGATTTGCCACCTTAGAATTACTGGAAAAAGTACCTTTCGCCGTATATTTTACAGGCACTGCAAAGGATTCTACACTTTTCCCTACAGCCAAATTTTTATCCAGCTTTTGTAAAATTTCCGGTTCTGCACTGCAAATCCCATCCATTTTCAATTTCTTTAAGATTTCCTCTTGTGGGTTTTCCGGATTTTTCACATCTTCTTTGTTCAAAATAGGGTCTTTTGTATTATAGTAAAACACCCCTGCCGGCTGTACAATCTTGTCCGGAAAACGCTTTTTTTCCAACTCAAGAGCTGCATTTAAATAAAGTGCCAGCTGAATTTGAAGTCCGTAATAAAGCTTTATCAAATCGAGCTGTGTTGTTCCTGATTTGTAATCAATAACCTTTACATAGAGATGATTTTCTGCATCCTGACACACGTCAATTCTATCAATTCGTCCTTTTAAATGCAGCTTTTGCCCAGACTCTAAATCGAAGTTCAGACTGTCTATGTTATCTTTTTCTCCGAAAGCCCACTCTGTAAGAGCAGGATAAAATTCTCCCTGTTTTAGCTGATTTTGTAACGCCCACACACTTCGTTTTACCATACGTTTCACACGGTTGATGGTATAAGCATTTCTGGCACTGCTTAATAAAATCGTGTCACCGGATTTTTCCACAACTTCGATTACACAGTCTTCCGCCAAAGTATCTCTCTCCGCATCTTCCAAATCCACCCATCTTTTTCCCTGTTCCCGCACCTTTCGTGCAAAAAGATCAAGACTGTTGTGTAAAAGGGTACCCATATCCGCCATGCTGAACTCATAACGAACTCGTTCCCGCAGCATCAATCCATAACTTAAAAAGTGAGAGCAGGCACATTTGGCAAACTGCTCCAGTCTGCTGGCACTGTTGGAAAGCTCTGTTCCATAAAGGGCTTCTGCTACGCCTTTACTGATACATTCTTGGGGATTTACATAATAAGCCGCATCAATAAGTCGATGGATTAACTCTCCATATTCCTTTTGAGATGTAAACCAATTCATCAGCTCCTCAAATACTGGAGAAGACCTGTCCTGCTTTCGCATTTCTTCCGACAATTTGTCTAATGCTCCATACTGGCTTTCTGCAAACAGAGGAACATCCTCTTCTCTTACGGCATCCGGGAAGAGTTTTTGTATCTGTGAAACTAAAAAAGAAGGCGACAGTGCTTCTCCGCCACTGCTTAATCTGCTGTAAGAAAGATAAACTCTTTCACTGGGTTTTGTAAGATTTAAGTAAAGATAAAATTTCTGGGTATAGAGATTTTCCTTTGCCGTAGGTGCTAAAGATAAGCCTCTTTCTTTTAAAGAGCCTTTCAGTTCCTCTCTGTTTAAATCAGATAACAGCTTTCCTGCCTGCTGTTCCTTTGGAATTTTCCCTTCATTTACACCTACAAAAAACACAATTTTAATGTCTTTTAGTCGTGTTCTCTCCATATCTCCTACTAAAACCTGATCATACGCCGGAGGAATAATTCCCACTTTTGCCTCTGAAAGTCCTGCTTCCAAAATCTCTTTAAACTCTCGAATACGAACCTTTTTATCTCCTAATATTTCCACCAGTTTATCCAGTAAATTCATAACGATTTCATAAATCTGACTATATTCTTTTACCAGAGAAAGGTTGCCCTCTGCTTCAAAATTTTTGGTATATTCTTTTAATTTTTCCTGAATTTTATTTGCAGTTATATATTCATACAATGCTTCTGTATACATTCTCACAGAAGCATCCGGTGTTTTCATTTTCTTATAAAAGGGCTCCCATTTTTCCACAAGACTTGCCCTTATTTTTTCAATTTGTACACATTCTTCCGGATTTTCTCCCCTGTAACTTCTTACCCATTCCTGTTGCCAGCGGGAAAAACCTCGAATTCCCATTGCAATTACATAATTTTCTAATCGGTCTGCTTCCTCTGTTGAAATATCATTCAATCCACATCGCAACATACGAAACACACTTTCATAACTAAAATTTTCCACGATTATATCCACGGCAGCCCTCAGATATTCCACAAAGGGATTGAGAAATATGGAATGTTTTTCATCAATAAAACAAGGAATTTCATATCTTTTAAAAGCTCTTGATGCTGCAGGTGCATAGACCTGCATATCACCTGTAATCACTGCAAAATCTCTGTATCGGTATCCTTCTGTTCTTACAAGTCGGCGAATTTGACCTGCTGCCATTTCCATTTCACTTGCAGGGTTCTGTGCTTCGTAAATTTGGACTGCATCTTGTAATTTTGGATATTTTTTCTTTTTGTATCGGAAAATATTTTTTTCCAAAAAAGCCATAGGAGGATTATCTGCAAATCTACCTCGATAAATCTCTTTTTCTTCTGGTATCCGGTATTCTTTCCAGCTTATTTTCTTTTCTTTTGCAATTCTTAAAAGACTTGCCACAGTCTGTTTGCTAAGATAAAACAATTCGTGAGGGCTTCCCATTTTATAAGGATCTTCTCCTGCTGCAATGGTAACTGTCACATAAATCTCCTGACAAATATCTAAAAGCGTCTCTAAAAGCTGAAGCTGAATAGGCGTAAAACCCGTATATCCATCCAGAACAAGAACACTGTCCTTTAATTTTTTTGACAGGGGTGCAACTCTGCCCATAGCATCCAGCACTTCTTCCTGAGTGATAAAACTGCCTTCCAAATAATCAAAAAATCCCTGATACAAGGTTTTTATATCCTGTAATTTATAGTACAACTCCGGTGAAGAAGCTAAATCCTCCAATATATCCTCTAAATCTTCTGTAGAAATCTCATACTGACGCAGTTCTGACACCATGGATTTCATTTGGGAAACATATCCCTGTTTATCCATTTTTGCCCCCAATATTTTCAGGTCTTTTTTCTTTTCCTGAGCAACTCTTCGAAGCACCATGCTCTTTCCGGTTTCCTCTAAAAGTGTTCTCTGACTCTCTCCCATTTCTGTAAGTACACGAAATGCCAGACGTTCAAAACTTAACACATCTATGTTACAAATTCCCTTTCTGGGATGCATAGTAACAAGCTCTTTTTGTGTCTGCATGGTAAACTGCTCCGGTACCAGAATTAAATACTGTTTTCCGGGATTTTCTATAGACTGTTGTATGATATTATTATAAATATAATAAGATTTTCCTGCACCTGCTCCGCCGAAAATAAATTGTAATGCCATAAAGCCTCCTGCTGTTTTTAAAAGAACTTTTCAATAACCTCTGCAATTCCATCATGGTCATTATCACAGACTGTAACATAATCTGCTACTGCTTTTACCTGCTCCTGTGCATTTGCCATTGCCACACCAAGACCGGCATACTGTATCATAGAAATATCATTAAATCCATCACCACAGCAAATCATTTCTTCTCTTTTAATCCCCAATATTTCCAAAAGGTGCTTCAGACAGTAAGCTTTATCTACATTTTGGGGTGTAGCTTCTAAAAAGTATGGCTCTGAACGAAAAATTTGTGCTTCATGAAAATATTTCTGTGCAAATACCGGCTCCAGTGCCTCTAAATCTTCCGGTTCTCCTGTCATAAGGCATTTATTTACCGGAAAATCCACATAAGTATTAAAATTTTCATGGTATACAACAGGCATTCCTGCGATTTTTGCTTCAAGGAGTATATATTTATCCGGTTTTGTGCCTGCTATAACTTCTTTTTCATCATAGGTCACAATACCAATTCCATTTTCCACTGCATCTCTCCATAATCTGGCAGGAAGATGTAACGGAAGTGTCTTTGAGTAAATACACTCCTCTGTTTTAAAATTTATAATTCTGGCACCATTAAAAGGCATAATATAACTTCCAAATTTATCAAGTTCCAATGTTTTGGCAACCGAATAAATTCCCTGAGGCGCTCTTCCGGACGCAATTGCCACCGGAACTCCCCTTTTCTGCAATTCTAAAATCGCATTTCTTGTTTTTTCTGTAACCTGCTTTTGGGAATTAGTTACAGTTCCATCAATATCCAATACTAATAATTTATACTTCATCTTGTACTTCTCCTTTTATTATAAAAAAACATAAGAACAGCCATCAAACAAATAATGACATACCCAATCCAACTGTAAAAATCAGGAATTTGTTGAAACATCACAAACCCTAAAATCATGGAAAAAATAACTTTTGTATAATCATAAATTGATATTTCACTTGCCGGTGCATAACAGTAAGCCGCTGTAATAGCAAACTGACCTCCTGCTGCACAAAGTCCTGCCATCAATAAAATAAAAACCTGTGCCACTGTCATAGAATGATAGTCAAAAATCAGCCACGGCAAAGTTATCACACAGGAAAATGTAGAAAAGAAAAATACGATAAAAGGACCTTTTACTCCTATGGTTCCCAATTTTCGTACCATGGTATAAGCTGCACCTGCCCCTAATCCACCTAAAAGCCCGATTAAAGATGGCACTAAATCCAGATTGGAAACCGTAGGTTTTACTACAAACAGGCTTCCGCAAAAAGCACCGATAACCAAAAGTGTCTGTGCAATTGTTACTTTTTCTTTTAAAAGTAAAAAACTGAAAATTACTACAAAAAACGGAGACATTTTATTCAGCATAGAGGCATCAGCAAGCGCCAAGTGATCAATCGCATAAAAATTACATAAAATTCCCAATGTTCCAAACAGTGAACGCAGCACCAGATATTTCCCGCTTCCTTTCTTCCACTGAAAACTATCTTTCTCTTTTAACACTAAAATACAGCCAAAAACAGCTGCTACAACATTTCTGAAAAAGCTTTTCTGTATAGAAGGTAAATCCCCTGACATACGAACAAACATATCCATAAGAGAAAAGCAAAATGCAGATAAAATAATATAAAAAATTCCTTTGTATTGTTTTTTCATGTTCATTATACGCTTCTTTCTCCTTTCGCTGTTCATTTTATCATGAATTTCTTTTAAATTCCAATGAAAGCAATTGAATTTATCAGGTATATTTTTCCGATTTCTGTAATATGCTATAAAAAGGAATATGGGAGGTGCAGCCATGAGTTCAAAAACTAAAATTGTCGTTTTACATACAAAGGAAGTTATTTATACCGGAATTTTTGTAGTTTTAGCTGTTGTACTGGCCGTTTTGCTTTTTTTAATGTTTGGAAAAAATAAAAATGCAGATCCTGCCAGTGCAGATGCCATATATCATGCAGGTGTTTATACCAGCCCTATTACATTAAATGACAATACTTTTGACGTGGAGGTTACTGTAGATGAAAATCATATCAACTCTATTTCTCTTGTCAATCTCAGTGAAACCACTACTGCCATGTATCCTCTGGTAGAGCCTGCCCTTGATGCACTCTCCAACCAGATTTATACATCACAGTCCACAGAAAACATCACATACTCTGAGGAAAATAAATACACTTCTATGCTTCTTTTAGAAGCAATTGACAGTGCACTAGATAAAGCCAGAAAAAACTGACCGGAATACAATTTCACAGAAAAAAGGGGACTGTTTCAGTCCCCTTTTTCTAATTTAATTTTTCTATTTCATCCATCCAAATTCTCACATTTGCATCGCTTGGCATACGCAAATCTCCTCTCGGTGAAACAGATACGCTTCCTACCTTTGGTCCATCCGGCAGACAGGAACGCTTAAACTGCTGTGAGAAAAATCTCCAATAACACTTTCTCATCCATTTTAAAATTTCTTCTTCTGTATAAATTCCCTTAAAGGTTTTCTTGGCAATACGGTAAATCTTAGAAGGTGAAAAATGAAAACGCAGCATATAGTAAAGGAAAAAGTCATGAAGCTCATAAGGTCCTACTAAATCCTCTGTTTTCTGTGCAATCTCACCTTCCTTTGGAGGCAATAACTCCGGACTTACCGGGGTATCTAAAACATCTCTTAAAATCTCCGCAAGATTTTCCTCCTTACAGGTATCCGCATAATGACGCACCAAATGACGTACCATGGTTTTGGGCACTCCGGCATTCACACCATACATAGACATATGATCTCCGTTATAAGTTGCCCATCCAAGCGCCAGCTCTGAGAAATCTCCCGTTCCGATTACCATGCCTCCCTGCTGATTGGCAATATCCATAATCACTTGTGTTCTCTCTCTTGCCTGTGCATTTTCAAAGGTAACATCATGTACATTATAATCATGACCAATATCCTCGAAATGCTGCAAAACAGCTTTTTTAATATCGACTTCCAAAAGTTCTGCGCCCAAACGCTTTGTCAGCTCGCAGGCATTTGTATACGTTCTGTCTGTAGTTCCAAAGCATGGCATGGTCACTGCTGTAATGTTTTTCCTGTCCAGTCCCATAAAATCCATGGCTCTTGCTGTAACCAGAAGTGCAAGGGTGGAGTCCAAACCGCCTGAAATACCCAGAACAGCAGATTTGCAGCCTGTATGCTCCATTCTCTTTTTCAATCCCATTGCCTGTATTGTAAGAATTTCCTCGCATCTTTTTGCTCTCTCTGAATCACAATCCGGTACAAAAGGATTTTTTGCAAAATCATTATAAAGTTCTGTTTCTTCTATTGGTAAATGAAAGGAAATATGAAGATGCTTTTCTCCTTTTTCCTCCAGCCACGTAGAAATTCTTCTTCTCTCTCCACGAAGCTTCTGAATATCCAGTACTGCATAAATTGTTTCATTTTTAAATAACTGTGCCTCTGCAAGAAGACTTCCATTTTCACAGATTAAGTTCTGCCCTCCGAAAACCAAATCCTGTGTAGACTCTCCGTTTCCGGCCGTAGCATATATATATCCACATAAAAGTCTTGCAGACTGCCCTTTCACCAACTCTCTGCGATACTCTGATTTTCCTGCAATTTCATCACTGGCAGACAAATTTACAATTACATTAGCTCCTGCCATAGCATGAAACAGTCCCGGTGATGCAGGAGTCCATACATCTTCACAGATTTCGGCGGCAACACAAAGCTGCGGCATTTCTTCACATGCAAACAGCACCTTACTTCCAAAAGGAACCATTTTATCTCCCAACTTTATCTCGCCTTCTATATCTCTGCCTGAAGTAAAATATCTTGCTTCATAAAATTCACCATAATTAGGAATACTGTGTTTGGGAATAATTCCCAAAATTTCTCCTCTGTTAATTGCTGCAGCTGTATTATAAAGCTTACCATTGTATTCCAAAGGAAGTCCTACAAAAATAAGTCCCTCTGTGTCTTTTAATTCCTCTGCTAAAGCCAAAAGCTGTTTCTTTGCTGATTGTAATAAAGTTTCATTAAAAAATAAATCATGACAGGTATAGCCTGTAATACACAGCTCAGGAAATACCAAAATTCTGGCTCCTGCTGCACTCATTTCTTTTGCTTTTTTCACAATTTCCTGTGTGTTATGGATGCAATCTGCCACTTCAATTTGCGGTGTTGCTGCTGCTACTTTTATGAAACCATCCTTCATTACTTACCACACCTTTCCTGCTTTTTTATTTTCTGCACGCTTTTAAAATATTTTTCAATTCTTCCACAGTGAAAATATAATTCTTATTACAGAAATGACAATTCATTTCAATTTCTTTTCCTTCATCAATCAGTTCCTGAATTTCTTTTCTTCCGATACTGATTAATGCTTTTTCTACTCGTTCTTTTGTACAGTTACAGTGGAACTGAGTAGGTACTTTTTCGTTGATTTCCAAATCAAATCCTGCAAGAAGTGTTTCCAGAAGGCTTTCCGGTGTGTGACCTTTCTCCAATAATTCTGTCACAGAAGTTACATTTTTCAAATTTTCTTCCAATTTTTCAATTACTGCTTCTTCTGTAAATGGCATAAGCTGGATAATAAAACCTCCTGCCTGTTTCACTGTATTGTCTTTTTCCATAAGAACACCCAGTCCTACAGAAGACGGAACCTGTTCACTGGTAGCGAAATAATAAGTTAAATCTTCTGCAATTTCACTGGTCTGTAAAACAGTCTGCCCTACATAAGGCTCCTTTAATCCCATATCTTTAATAACATTCATAAAACCGACGCCTACAGCTCCGGCAACATCTAATTTACCTTTTTCATTTGCATGGATAACTACATTTGGGTTTCCCACATATCCCTTTACATTTCCTTTTGAATCCGCAGTTACTGTCATTCCATTTAAGGGGCCTCCTGCTTTTACCTGTAAAGTTAAAAGGTCTTTCTCACCTTTCATCATAATTCCCATCATAGAGCCTGCTGTCAGCAGACGTCCCAATGCTGCAGTTGCCACAGGACTGGTATTATGCGCTGCTCTGGCAAACTCTACCATTTCTCTTGTGGTAGCAGCAAACGCACGAATTTGACTGTTGGCTGCAGTAGCTCTTACAATATAATCTTTCATCCTTCTATTTCTCCTGTTTTCTTGTTTTCCCTTTTTCTCTTGCTATAATATATACTCTTTCACTAACTGCTCTTGGAGGGCGGTGAGTAAAGGCATCATATACAGCTACAAACTCCATACCTGCTTTTGCCAGAAGATTTTTTACTTCTTCCATATCATAAGCTCTCTGATAATGAATTTCCTCGTACTTTCTGTACATATTTTTTCCTGCTTCTTCTTCCGGAATAAACAATGTCAAATCATATTCATTTATCTGTTCTTCACAATCATAATAGTTATCCCAGATAAAGCTGGCTGTGTCCCTGTTTTCTGCAATGGTACATTCACCTAAAATTTCTTCATATTTATATTTGGTATTCATATCAAAGATAAATACTCCGCCGGGATCAAGATAATTATTGACCAGTTGAAATACTTTAAGCAAATCATCCGGTTCAATAATATAATTCATACTGTCACATATAGAAACTATAGCACGCACAGTTCCATATAGTTCAAAAGAACGCATATCCTGTAAAAGGTACAAAATATCTTCTTTTATCTTTCCTTCTTTTTCAAGAGCAATTTCCAGCATATCGGGAGAATTATCAATTCCTATCATATCATAACCTGCTCTTGATAAAAGTCTTGTGGCTTTACCTGTACCACATCCTAATTCTAAAACTAATCCATCCCGTACACCATATTCCTGCAACAGACCGATTAAATATCTACACCATTCTCTGTATGGAATGTTATCCATGAACATATCATACACACTGGCAAAACTTTCATAAGAACTCATTTCTGTTCTCCTTTACTTTCCTAATCTCTTTATACTATCATGAACTGAAACGCCTTGCAACTGTTGAAGCACTATGTGTATCATGTTATAATATTTTTCATGAAAATATATCCGTCGATTATAAAATAGGAGTCACTATGGAAACAATCATACTCAGAACAAAAAAAGAATTGGAAATTTACATGAACCCTGTTCGTCAGGAAATTCTTCATGAAATGCAACGTGCCGGTGTTCCTGTTACACCCAAATACCTTTCTAATGCTCTTGGTATTTCAGCTTCTTCTATCCAATTTCATATAAAAAAATTGGAGTCCATCGGTGTCGTAACATTGGATCACACAGAACAAATACGAGGAATTTGTGCCCGTTTTTTTCGCTTAACTGATGCAATGATCAGTTTAGGCTCAGGAACAGAACTCCAAAAAGAGCGTGATTTAATTCTGGAAAATGATGTCCGAAATATCTTTGAAAGATGTCTGGAAACTTTTCATGAGCACGTACCGGAATGTGACAGTGAAAAACAGCTTTTAGAAGCATCCTGCCTCTATGGCAATATTCTGACAGGTATTGCTTTTTTATCGGATGAAGATGCCGCATTGCTCATGAACCAGATTTACGATTTTTTAAAAGAACACAGCACAAAAGAAGAAAATACAAAACCTTGGGAATACGCTCTTATTATGCATAAATTATAAGGAGCTGTTATTCGGGAGTACTGTTTGAAGCGACAGTCTCCCGCCTAATACACCTCTATTGCAGTATTATCTTCTCAGCTTTTTCATACCCTGCTGTCTCATAATATTCCTCAAATACTTCGCTATGTGAGACAGTGAGCAAGGTAATTTCATTGTGAATACAATACTCCACAACACGTTTTACCAAAGTCTTTGACAACTCTTCATTTAAAGCACTGGTGGGTTCATCCAGCATAAGTATATCCGGCTTTCGTATCAATGCTCTTGCAATTCCAATCCGCTGTCTCTGACCTCCTGAAAGATTTTCTCCCTTGTTTTCAATTTGATAATCAATCCCCTTTTCCAACACCAATTCTTCTAGACACACAACTTGAAGTATTTCTTTCACATCTTCTTCTCTATAACTTTCACCTAACGCTATATTGTCAAATAAAGAAGTTTTGAAAATATATGGTATCTGCTGTGCCTGTATCACATGCTCGTAATAACTGTCAGGAGAAATAGCATCAATAGAAATCTGGTTATACATCATGGTAATCGCCTGCCCCTGTGTGCTGTAAAATCTGGAAATTAAATTTAATACACTTGTTTTTCCTTTTCCGCTCTCACCTTTTAGAAGAATGTGGCTTCCTTTCTTTATCACCAGTTTTATGTTCTTTAAAATCGTTTTTCCATCTTCAAACTGATACTCTTTCGAGTCCACAGAAAATTCTTGTAATTTATCTAAAGTATTTTTCAAATATATGGCATCTTCTTTTTCTAAAATCGGCATGATTTTTTCTTGAATAGATAATGCCTGTCTGCGCTGATTTAACATTTCCGGAATAGCCAAAACCGGTTCCTGTAAATTACCAATTAGTGCATAAGTAGTAATTAACTGCCCGATTGTAAATTGTCCGGCTAAAATCAAAAGCACCCCTGCTATCAATGCCAAAATTGGCAATGCTGTTGTCAAAACTGTATAAATAGACGTAAAAACTGCTGAAAGTCTGGAAATAATTTTACTATGCTGATAAGTATCTCTATCTATAAATCTATCTAATTGCTTCTTAAAAAAATCCTCTTTTCGATACTGCTTTATGTCTTTTATTCCATTGAAGGACTCCATAATTCTCTGGTTCATTTCGCAATTAGAAACTTGTAAATCATACGTCTTATTGCCGATTTTTTTGCTGATATAATGAGTAAGAGAAAAACAAATTATAATAATTACCAAAATAAATGCTGTAATCAGAACATTATAATAAAACAAAATTGCAAAAGCTATAACTAAAGTAACTGCATTGCTGATTACTGCGATTAAACCAATGCTTTTCCAGTCAGAAATAAATTTGCTGTCTTCTTTAATCATGGATAATAATAATGTAGATGAATGTTTTTCATGAAAAATATATTTTTTATCTACTGCTTTTCCAAAAAGACTTTTCACCAAAGCATAATGACATGTATATTCCAAATCCCTGAAAAAATATTGAAAAATACAATTAATCAAAAAAAATGCAAAAATCAGCAGCACACTTTCTTTTAAATAGCCAATCGTCATTTCAAGTTTATTGACTGTAATACTGTCTACTGCTTTCTGCATAATAATTAAAAGCAAAAATTTTGACAATACCATAAGAACAGAAAGTGCTATGGTAAGGATTTGCTTTTTTCTAAATTGCAAAAATACTTTATTAATTTCCGTATGAAATTTTTTCATATAAATCCCCCTTTATACATTACATATAATGTAACATTATATGTAATGTATTGTCAACTTTAAATGTCCGACTTTGTTTCTAACAGTTGTAAGTCTTTTTTTCATCTGCTATACTTTACTTTATAGAATTCCTCTGTAAAGTGGAGGAAAAATATGAATACATCATTAAAAGATCTTACAATCAAAAATAATTTTATGTTTGCAGCAGTAATGTCAAATGAAGAAAACTGCAAAGGTTTTCTGGAACGTGCTCTCCCTATTAAAATCGAACATGTAGAAATCAGTACAGAAAAAAATATCGTCTATCACCCGGAGTATAAAGGTGTTCGACTAGACGTTTATGCAAAAGATGAAAATAATACTCGCTATAATGTAGAAATGCAGGTATTAAAACAGACAGCGCTTGGTCACAGAAGCCGCTATTATCAAAGTCAGATGGATATGGAGCTTTTGGAAAAAGGTTGTGAATATGCAGAACTTCCCGATAGTTATGTAATTTTCCTATGTGACTTTGACCCTTTTTGCGAAGGAAAGTATCGTTATACTTTTCGTACAGCCTGCGAGGAAACAGAAAATGTTGCTCTAAAAGACGGACGCTGTATCGTATTTTTAAATACCCGTGGAAAAAATGCCGAAGACGTACCAAAAGAACTGGTTTCTTTCCTAAAGTTCGTGCATGCAGATTTAAAAGAAAGTCAGAAAGACTTTGAGGACGATTATGTAAGACAAGTACAAAAATCAGTTACTCATATCAAAGAAAACAGAAAAATGGAGGAAAAATTTATGCTTTTGGAAGAATTACTAAAAGATGAACGTAAAGAAGGCATAAAAGAAGGTATCCAAAAAGGTCGGCAAGAAGGACAGTTAAAAATGGCTACGGAGATGCTTCAGATGACCTTATGCAAATTTGGACAATTACCAGACAGCCTTTTAAAGACTTTACAGGAACAGCAAGATATAGAAATACTTAAAAAGTGGATGCAGACAGCTTTAACCGTCCAGTCACTGGATGAATTTATTTCTAAAATGTAATATTCTACTACAAAAAAACTCAAATCAAAAATACCAGCAAACATTGAACATTTGCAATGTTTGCTGGCAACTATAAACATTTCAATGCCATTTCAGGCAAAATTTCAAAAAGCACAGAGGAATTCTATTGTTGTATCCTATTCTTTTTTGTTATATACTTTTCTTATCTTGTTTTAACTTTAGAAGGGAGATTATTATGAAATTTATATATCCTGCTGTTTTCAGCAAAAAAGACGATGGAACTTATCAGGGATATTTTCCTGATTTAGAATGTTGTTATGCAAAAGGAGATACCTTGGAAGATGCCGTTGATGATGCCAATGAAGCCGCTTACAACTGGATTAGTCTTGAGCTTTCTGAGGAAGACTGTTCCCTACCTTCCATTTCAGATATCAGCGATATGAACTTAAAAGAAGGCGATATCGTAAGAAATATTTCCGTAAATATTCGCTTTTATGAAGGATGGGACGAATAAAATTTTTTAAAATAGTCTATATTGCAAGGAGGCTGTTTCAACCGCAGCCTCCTTTTTTCTATCTTGTTTTATCACCTTTTATAATTCGCAAAGAACACAACTGAGCAATCAGGAAATATCCCCCATAGAAAAACAACACTAACAATACTGCGGCTGTAAGTCCCGGTAAAATACTCTGCTCTCCATAAATAGAAAGCAACTGATTACATACCTGAATACCAAAGACAGAGTGAATACCCGCCACCAAAACAGGCAAACCAAAGAACATAGTATTTTGTTTCCATACCACTGCCCTGATTTTTCTTTCTTCGCATCCCAATTTTCTCAAGATTTCATACTTATCCTTACTGTCTGCTGCATCAGAAAGTACTTTTAAGGATAAAATTGCTGCTCCGGAAAGCAGAAAGCTGATTCCCAGATACATTCCCAGAAAGATATACATGGCGCTTGCCCCAATACTGTCGTCTACAATATTAGAACGTGTAACTGTAATAATCGGATAGGCAGCTTCTCTGGATTTCTTCATATTATTGAAAATCTGTTCATCTACCATACTTCTAAATTTTTTGCTACGATTTTTATAATTGGCAGCAATATAATTACAATACTGCTTACATTGTGATAAATCCGCTTCATCCGGAAGAAGTAAAATTCCTCGATTATATTTTTCATAATTCATCATTACAAATCCATCTTGACAAACGTTTTCTTTTGCATAATATTTCTTACCCTGAAAACTAATCTCTTTATTTTCTTTAAATCCTCTGTTAAATAATTGCACTGCACCCTCTTGATTTGCCACAATCAGATATTCATTTTCATTCAGGCTATATGTTTTTTGATGATACATCTTGGCAAATTTATTATAATCACTCACTTTCATAACTTCCACCGGAGCATTGGCAAATTCTTCTCCGTAAAATTCCATATTCTCCAACAAATAATTTCCTAAAACAGCTATATTTGTAATTTCCTCACTGTAGAAAGAATATGCTTCTGTACTGTCACGAAAAATGTCTATAGAAATGTTCCTTTCTTTAAAAACATCTCCTATGGTCTTGTGGTCTTCTATTACTGTTTTTTCCATAGAAATATCCGCAGGTGCCAATTCATCTACTAACTTATCTTTATAAGCCTTTCTGGTAAACACCGAAGTAATAATACAGATTGTCATAAAAAGTAAAAGACAGATAATGGTCGCAGAAGCTACCATAGAATTTAATTTATTGGAAATCTCTCCCACTGCAAAAGAATTTAATCCTTTATAATATAACTTCGATACTTTCCCTGCCATTGCCGCAAAAAAACCGGAAGCAGACCAAAAGACCATAAAAGTTCCAATAATTCCCAGAATAATCTGGGTAAACACATCTACTTCCGTAGAAAGAGCCTGTGCATTACCTGTTACATTATAATAAGCATATCCCAGAATTACCCATGCCAAAATAAAAACCAAAACACTGAGAATTGGATTTTTCAAAATATTCTTTTCTTTTTTCTTTTCAGCAGTAAGAAAACAGATTAGTCTGGCACGACTGATTTCCCATGTATTTAAAATCATTACTACCATATAGATTATCAGAAAATAGATTATGGATTTGATAACCGCTTTTCCTGACACTGTAAATACAAATTTTGATAAATCTGCTTCAAAAATTTTCGATACAAAAAGAGACATAAACTGAGAAAGTCCAATTCCCACAAGAAGCCCTGCTCCCAGTGAAATAATCCCCATAAAGACCGTTTCTATCCACAGCATTCCTGAAATTTGTGTTTTCTTCATTCCTAATGTAAGGTAAACAGCAAATTCTTTTTTTCTTTTTTTCAACATAAAACGACTGGCATATACAATCAGATATCCCAAAATAAACGATACAAAAACACTAACGCCTTCTAACGCCCTATTCATCATATCAATAATTTCTGCCTTTGTTTTTGTCACTTCCATCATGGCTGTTTGGGTTTCAATAGCATTAAAAATATAAAATACTGCCACACCTAAAATCAAAGTAAAAAAATACACAAAATAGTCACGAATGCTTTTTTTAAAGTTCTTTCTGGAAAGATTAAACAACATGATTTAAGTCACCCCCCAGAAGTGAAATCACATGAATAATCTCATTAAAAAATTCTTTCCTGTCGTTACTTCCTTTTCTCAGCTCGTGAAATAACTTACCGTCTTTCATAAACAGAACACGCTTTGCATAACTTGCTGAAAAAGCATCATGTGTCACCATTAAAATCGTAGCCTGCAACGCCTCATTCATATATTGAAGACTGCTAAGAAACATACCTGCACTTTGAGAATCCAATGCTCCTGTAGGTTCATCGGCTAAAATCAGTGAAGGCTCTGTCACCATTGCCCTTGCACAGGCAATTCTTTGACGCTGTCCGCCTGACATTTCATAAGGGTATTTCTTTAAAATTTCTTCTACATTGAGTTTTTCACAGATTTCTCTGACTTTCTTCCTGATTTCTTCTGGTTTTTTCCCTTGTATCTGGAGGGCAAGAGCTACATTGTCAAAAGCATTTAAAGTATCTAAAAGATTAAAATCCTGAAAAATAAATCCCAGCTTCTCTCTTCGAAACTTCATTAATGCATTGCCCTTTAGTTTTATAATGTCCTGTCCTTTCAGCAAAACATGACCGCTTGTCACCTTATCAATAGTGGAAATACAGTTTAAAAGTGTTGTTTTTCCAGAACCGCTGGCACCCATAATTGCTGTAAATTCTCCTTTATTTACCTGAAAACTAATGTCATTCACTGCCTTTGTAAGACTTGTTTTATTCCCATAAAATTTTACCAGATTTTGAACTTCTAATAATGTTCCCATGTCATACCTCCTATTTTTTTCAAGTATCATTATAAGTTTTTCATCTTATCCAAACCATTTTTTTGTATAAAATAACCTTACATTACTGTAAGGTTATCTTAAAACATCTAAGTACTCATTCTCATAAAATTCTATGGTAACTTCTGTATATTCTCCTTCTTTTGATTGTACAGTCAATCTGTGCCCCAAACGTTTACAAAGCGTATTACATAAATACAGCCCCATTCCCGTAGAAGCCTGCTGTATTCTGCCATTTTTACCGGTAAAAGATTTTTCAAAGACTCTTGGTAAGTCTTCCTTCGCAATCCCCATACCATTGTCCAAAATATGAAGAAAACTATGCTTTCCGTCTTGATGACTCCATATTCGAATTATGCTGTCTTCTCTCTTATACTTTACTGCATTACTGACAATCTGTCCCAAAATAAACCGCATCCATTTCTCATCTGTATACACGGAAATATCCTGTGTTTCCTGCAAAATTTTTATCTTATTTAAAATCAGGCTATCTCTATTTTCAGAAATACACTGGTTAGTAAGTTTCTTTAAAGAATATGGCGCAATCCTATAATCCTTTTCCGGAACTTCACTTCTTAGATAATAAAGGACCTGTTCAACATAGTTTTCAATCCGTCCTACCTGCTCCTTTAAAGTTCTGGTTGACGTATCTTTATACTCATGAAGAATAAGGCGAATACTGGCAATAGGAAGTTTTACCTCATGTACCCATGTTTCGATATACCGTTTAAATTCATTATTTTTTCGTATCTGCATAAAAATTTCATCGTTCATGGATTTCTGCATTTCCGATAACACATCGTAAAAAATCTGCCCTTCCAAAAATTCCGGTTTTTCCAGCATTTCCATTAACAGATATTTTTCTTCCAGCTTTTGAAGTTTCTGCTCTAAATCCTGATAAAAGTTCTTTTTTCTCTTATAATCATAAATTCCTGCCGCAAAAATCCCTAAAAATAAAACTGTCAAAACAAAAATTTGCAGTGTAATACTTAAATTAAAAAGTAAAAAAATCCCTTCTGTAACTCCCATACATATCAGAAAAATCAAGATACAAATTCCATGGTCTTTTAAATATCTTTTTATGCTCATATTAAGATATATCCCTGCCTTCTTCTTGTTTCAATCACACCTGACAGTTGTATTTCCTCCAGCTTCTTCCTCAGCCGATTGATGTTTACAGTCAGTGTATTATCATCTACAAAGTCATTGCAGTCCCATAAATAATCCATAAGTTCATCTCTTGATACGATTTTTCCTCTGTTTTTTAACAGATAGTGAAAAATAGAAATTTCATTTTTCGACAGTACAATTTCTTGGTTCTGATAGCGCAAGGTACTCTTTAAAGGATTTAAAAAAACTCCTTTGTACTCTATTTCTTCCTGATTTTCCCTTGGTTTTAATCTGCGAAAAAGTGCTTCTATTTTCAGCAGCAGAAGCGCCGGATTATAGGGTTTTGTAATATAGTCATCTGCCCCATAACTCATTGCCAGAATTTCATCTGTTTCCCCTGTTTTGCTGGTAAGCATAATCACCGGGACTTCAGAAATCCGTCTCAAATTCCTTAAAATTTCCTGCCCGTTTGTACCGGGCAGAATAATATCTAAAAGAACCAAATCTGCCTTTTCCTCTGCAATCTGTTGTTCTGTCTTCTCAAATTTTACAATCTGACATACCTCATACCCATTTTCTCTAAGCAGAGCTGAAAGTGCCTCACGCAAGACCTTATCATCTTCTATTACTATAATTTTCTTCATAATCCACCTCAAACTACGCCCAACAACTTTGTCGCTATGGTAAAGTATATCATAATAGAGCCCGCATCTACAATGGTAGTAATTAAGGGTGCTGCCATAATTGCAGGATCCAGACGGAGCTTTCCTGCAAATAAAGGAAGAACACATCCAATAAGTTTTGCCATGAAAATAGTAGCCGTCAATGAAATTGCAATTAGAATAGCTAACATTCCGTTATGATAGCGCAGCATAATATACATGCCATTGGCGGCAGCCAGTCCTAAACTCACCAACAGAGCAACTCTTAATTCTTTAAACATTACCTTAAAAATGTCCCGAAAGCGAATTTCATCAAGAGCAATTCCTCGAATTACCAAAGTAGAACTTTGAGAACCACAATTTCCCCCTGTATCCGTAAGCATGGGAATAAAGGAAACTAAAAGGGGCACTGCTGCAAAAGCAGACTCATAATGGGCAATAATTGTCTGCGTAATGGTTGCAGAAAGCATTAAAAACAACAACCAGCCCATACGATTTTTTGCATGAATAAGCACGGACGTATCAAAATACTGTTTTTCTTGTACGTGCTTTTTTTCTTGTTCCGTAAGTATCCCTGCCAAATACATTTGAGTATCATCATCCAACTGAGAAAATACCTCTGCTGTTTTAGAACTTTCAATTAGACGAAAAACTTCTATTCTTTCCTTTTCCTCCAATTCTCCAAGAAGTCCGGCAATTTCTGCAATACTCATTCCTTCCAGAATACTTTCTACTGCCTTGAACTCTTTCATTTCCAACAATTCTGTAAAAATTTGTCTGTTCATTGCAATACCTTCTTTCTGTATTTATTTTTTTGCCTATCTTACTTATACAATAACTGGCATCTGCTTCCATTGCCCTCACCTCTCTTTCTATTGCTAATCATTTTTTAGTTCATAAAACACAATACCCTAAGAACTAAAAAAACCTCCCGGCAAAATTCCGGAAGGTTTTAGCTTCTATTTCTGAGCGCTACGTACAAGCTTTAGTATCACAGGGCATATAAATTGCATTAGGTTATGCCTTCCACGACATAGCCTGCTAACCAGCGCATTGTGTCTCCACAAATCTGCGGCAGCAATCTTAGGTTTCCCAAATCCCTGTGGTAACCTCACCTACCGATTTGCTCATCATACTTCTTCTTATACTACTTTGTCAACCCTAAATAAAACTTTTAAACAAATTGATTTCTCTCTAAATCATAAACATAATCAATTCCTGACAGCTTCATCTGAATTTCTTCTGCGTTCAATCCTTTGTCTTCACATAAGCCTTCAAAAGAAGAATAAAAATCTCGAAGCTGTGTATTTATATAGCTTAAAAGCATTACTGGATCTTTCGGTATCATTGCATTTCTCCTTTACTCTACATACTTTTCATGAGCAACTAATTCATCATTTTCTACATCAATAACAATCCTGCTGCCAGCACTTATATTTCCTGCAAGAATTAACTTCGCAGTTAAAGTTTCCACATATTTTTGTACATATCTTTTCAAAGGACGAGCTCCATAGACAGGATCATATCCGCCCTCAATAATATAATCTTTTGCAGCTTTTGTCAATTCTATAGATAGCTCCTGATCTTTTAATCGTTTATTTAAGTCTGCTAAAAGAAGCTCTACAATGCCTCCAATATTTTCTTTTGTCAGTGGTTTAAACATAATCATTTCATCTAAACGGTTCAAAAATTCCGGTCTGAAATGAGCCCTTAAATCACGCTCTACCGCATCTCTTGCTTCCTGCTTAATCTCACCATTTTCCTCAATTCCTTCCAAAAGATATGGAGAACCAATATTGGAAGTCATAATTAAAATGGTATTTTTAAAGTCCACGGTTCTTCCCTGAGAGTCCGTAATACGGCCATCATCCAGCACCTGCAAAAGTACATTAAATACATCAGGATGCGCCTTTTCAATCTCGTCAAAAAGAACAACAGAATATGGTTTTCTTCGCACTGCTTCTGTAAGCTGTCCGCCTTCTTCATATCCTACATATCCCGGAGGCGCTCCAATGAGTCTGGATACAGAATATTTCTCCATATATTCACTCATATCAATACGAACCATGTTCTGCTCATCATCAAACAGCGTAGCTGCCAAAGTCTTTGCAAGCTCTGTCTTACCTACACCGGTAGGGCCTAAAAACAGGAATGAACCAATGGGTTTTGTAGGATCTTTAATACCTGCTTTAGAACGAATAATCGCATCTGTAACCTTTGTTACACCTTCATCCTGACCAATGACGCGTTTATGAAGTTCTTCCTCAAGATGAAGAATTTTTGTTCTCTCTCCTTCTGTCAGTTTAGCTACCGGAATACCGGTCCAACGAGAGATAATTCTGGCAATTTCTTCATCTGTAACGCTTTCATGAACCAGAGATAAATCCTGATTTTTCACTTTTTCCTCTTCTGCCTGCAACTGTTTCTGCAGCTTTGGAAGTTCTCCGTACTGAAGCTTTGCAGCTTCATCTAAATCATAATTTCTCTGAGCCTTTTGAATTCTGTTATTCATATCTTCAATCTGCTCACGAAGTTTCTGAAGGCGTTCCACTGTAGATTTTTCATTATCCCACTGGGCTTTCTGCGCATTAAAGCTGTCCCTTAATTCCGCCATTTCCTTCTGCAAATCTACCAGTCTGTCCTGACTTAACCTGTCGTCTTCCTTCTTTAATGCTGCTTCTTCAATCTCCATCTGCATGATTTTTCTTCGCATTTCATCCAATTCCGTAGGCATGGAGTCCAGCTCTGTTTTAATCAATGCACAGGCTTCATCTACCAAGTCAATGGCTTTATCCGGAAGAAATCTATCGCTGATATATCTGTCAGAAAGGGTGGCTGCTGCAACTAAAGCACTGTCTGTAATCTTTACTCCGTGAAATACCTCATAACGTTCTTTCAATCCTCTTAAAATAGAAATGGTATCTTCCACAGTAGGTTCTTCTACCATTACAGGCTGAAATCTTCTTTCCAATGCAGCATCTTTTTCAATGTACTGACGATATTCATCAAGGGTTGTTGCACCGATACAATGCAATTCACCTCTTGCCAGCATTGGTTTTAACATATTGCCGGCATCCATAGCTCCGTCTGTTTTTCCTGCACCTACAATCAAGTGAAGTTCATCAATAAAGAGAATAATCTGACCTTCACTTTTTCTGACTTCTTCCAAAACAGCCTTTAATCTTTCTTCAAATTCACCTCGATATTTTGCCCCTGCAACTAACGCACCCATATCCAAAGCAAATATCTTTTTATCCTTTAATCCTTCCGGTACATCACCTTGAACAATACGCTGTGCCAATCCTTCTACAGCTGCTGTTTTACCAACACCAGGTTCACCAATAAGCACTGGATTGTTCTTCGTCTTTCTGGAAAGAATACGGATTACATTGCGGATTTCCGCATCTCTTCCGATTACAGGATCCAGCTTCTGCGCTCTTGCTTTTTCTACTAAATCCTGTCCATATTTATTCAAAGTATCATAAGTAACCTCCGGATTATCCGTAGTAACTCTCTGATTTCCTCTCACTGTGCTGAGAGCCTGCAGGAAACGTTCTCTGCTAATTCCATATTCATTCCATATTTTCTTCATAGAAGGGCTGGGATTATTCAATAATGCTAAAAATAAATGCTCTACGGAAACATATTCATCTCCCATAGTTCTGGCTTCATCTTCTGCAGTTACCAATGCCTTATTTAAGTATTGTCCAATATAAGGCTGCCCTCCGGATACCTTTGTCCTTGCATTCAAAGCCTGCTCCACTCTATTGAGAAAATGTTCTTTTTGAATTTCCATTTTCTCAATGAGTTTTAAAATCAGACTGTCCTCCTGCTTTAATAAATTGTATAACAAATGCTCCTGTTCGACTTCCTGATTGCCAAATTCATAAGCAGTTTTTTCTAAATCCTGAACAGCCTGAAGTGATTTCTGCGTAAATTTACTGATATTCATAAAAAATCCCTCCATTTATACTAATTTCTTTGTTCTAGTGTTACTATAACACCATTTACTAGCCACGTCAATAGGTGAGTGCTAATATTTTTTGTGAAGATTGTGTGAACGTTACGAGCCATGCACATTTACGTGAAAAGCCCTCTTTATCAAGCTTGCTTGATAAAGAGGGCTTTTTCATGGAAATGTATAGGGCGACAGCCCTACAGCGAGGGAATTCTTTCCCGAGCTGTGCATGGCGTAACATTCTCTTTCGCACTCGGTTTTCTTGATTTGACCACATTTTTACGACAAATTCTTGGAAAAATATATTTGTCTGATTTTCTTACTACTCCTCATCTCTTTTATTATTAGATTTCAGGCATACTTGCTAATTTCTTCTATTCAGCCTTCCCCTCTGGGAAAATAATTTTAAACACAAAGAAAAAA
>URHS01000015.1 GCA_900547685.1 uncultured Blautia sp.
TCACATCTGTTGTTTTCTGTCAAGAGTTTTTTTAAAAAACTTTTTTCAGTCTTTTTGACTGATTTGTTGTCGTTTTGCGACAGCTAGATTAGATTATCACATCTTTCCAACTTTGTCAACAACTTTTTTCTTTTATTTTACATATTTTTTACCAGCAATCCGCTGATGGCATTTACTATACCATCTTCCGACGTTTATGTCAATAAAAAAGCAGAAAAATTCTGCAAAATTTTCCTGCTTTTTTATTTCATGATTTCTTTTAAAAAATATAAAAATATATTCTCATCATACAAATAACTGATAATCGGATTTTCTCTTATTAACTGATAACAGTTTTGCGCCCAAACAGTATTCCAAAATATAGATATTATCAGGAAAAAGATCCATATCACACATATTCCTTTTGCCGCACCTAAAACAGCACCACCAATTCTATTCATCATACTAAGTATCGGAAAAGAAAAAACTGCCCCCAAAATTTTTCCAAGTAATCCCATAAGAATACTTGCAAAAAGAAATGTTAAAAATAAACTAATGCCTCCTACAATAAAATCTGCAATACCTCCTGCCAGATATTCAGCAAAAGTCCCCATTAAAATCCGATCATATTCCCCAGATGAGTTTTTCAAAAAGAAAATCTCTGTTATATTCTCCGGCAAAGGAATTTTTTGAATAACTTCTTTTTGCTCTTCTCTATTTATTTCCTCATCTTCCTGCACTTCTACTGTATCTGTAATATAACTCTCACATTGACTCTGAATACTTTCGTAAATTCTTGTTTCCTGTTTTAATACCCTTTCTATGTGTGGATTAAGAATAAAACAGGCTGCAAGAGTTACAAAAACAGATAAAAATGAAAGTGCCATTTTCACCATTCCTTTTTGAAACCCTTTGAAAATATACATTACGGGAATCGCCAAAACAATTACACATAACCAATTCATCTGCATCCTCATTATTTTAAACTGATTGTATTAATTCCATTCTCTGAGATTACCATATATCGTTTAGAAGATATTTGAAACATATTTTTTACAGCCCCTTCATTTATAATTCCATCAAATTTTAAAATTCCTTTTAAATTATACATTTTCACCTCAGAGCCATCGCACATAATAATCATTTCTTTACTAATATCAATGCTTTGATATTCATGTTCAAATTTTTTGGAAAACATTTTCTTACCGGAAGGTGAATAAAGCTGTATCACATACCCTTCTGTCTTACCGGTTCCCTTTAATACCAGTCCAAAATATTTTTCGTCATGAAAGATACTGACAATTTCTTCTTCTATGGTTTCTTTCACCTTTTCCTTTGGGCTTTCTGTCCCTTTAAAAATTGAATAGCCATTATCTCTAAACGCCACTGCTGTTTCCTTATCCAGATAAGTCACCTGTGGAATAATAGTGTTCTCATATTGATATTCAGCCACAATATTATCTTCCTTATTCTGCCCTGCATCGCCAAAATTATAAAAAATAACTTTGCTGATCAGATGGCTATTTTCTACCAGCAAAAAACTGACTGCAATATTTTCCCCACTGGGAGAAACATCCATATCTAAGGGATATCCCGGATTATCTATACGTGTCTGATTTTCCGCTATGACACTTCCGTCAGGTGCATAATAGTTAATCCATGTCTTTTCTCCATCTTGCAAAATAGCTGCCACAGAACCTTTTTCCGTAATTTCTGCCTGCAGAATAGGAAACTTTGTCTCCACATCAGATATTGCTTTGTTTTTATTCATGAGAAACATTTTTGTGCCTTTTTTATCATAAATAACTGCCCGTTCTCCTAATACATCTGATGAAGGATTACTCATTTCAAAAGTCTGGTTCCACAGGATTTCCTGTGATTGAGACAAAAGATATGCACCATCATCTCCATATTTCAAAAGACAATCTCCCAATGGAATGTAATCTGATGATTGCGTATCTTCATTGCTGGACGAAGAAATCACACGATAGTTATGATATACATGATATTTAATACCCAAAATAACAATCAGTATGAAAATCAGAATTCCCAAAGGAATAAACCACTTCCGATTCCATTTGGTTTTATATAGCTGTATTACTTTATTATTTTCAGAAGTATGTTTTTTTACATTCATAAATTTCTTCCTTAATCGTATTTTTAACTAAGTATAGCACAAATTTTTATGGTAGTAAAATTGTTTGTCCCGGATAAATCAAATCATTTTCCTGTATCTGGTTTAGCTCACAGATTTCTTTTACCCGTTTTGCATTTCCATAATTTTTTATACTGATTTTTGTAAGAGTATCTCCCTGTTGAATCGTGTACGAATTTTGAACAGAAGCCTGTGTTTCCTGCTGTGGCTGAGGAGTTTCCGGTTCTTTCGGAATTTCCTCCGGTGTTTCTTCTGTTTCTTTCGTTTCTTTTGGTTTTGTATCTTCATCCGGAGAACCATTTACAGGTGTTACTTTTACAGGTTCCTCAACTTGTTCTTTTATACTGGCAACAGCACTTTTATTGTTTTTCACTTTTTTATAATCATTTATATAAAGAACTCCTACTGCCAGAGCTGCTGCCATTGCACACACTCCCACTGTTTTAAACACCGGAAATTTATGCTTTTCTTCTGCATCACTTTTCATTTCCACTTTCTTACGGAAGGTATGTACCGCAGAGTCATCCACATCTTCTGTCTTTTTTTCCTGTTTCGCATTTTGAGAAATCAAAAAGCTTCTCATAGGTTCATTCTTTTCATAATATACATAAAAGCCTGTCTGCCTTGACATTTTGCCGTCTTCATAACGATAAAAAGCCTCCTCCTTTTCCAAGGGTTCTCTTACCAGCAAGATTTTATCATTGCCACCAAAATGATTTAAATGTGTCTGGCAAATAACCTCATGAAGCTCCATAGAGCATCCGGGTATAGACAGAAACCATCCCACTACCTCCTGCTCCGGAAAATATTCCTTATTCTTTTCATATACATGATTCCATATTTCCTGAGTAAATGTCAAATGTTCCTCACTTACCTCCATTTCTTCCAGAGCCACCGCACTTTTTACAAAAAGATAAGAATTTCCGTCTTTCCAATTAGACTGTCCCATTAAAATCGCAGCCATTCCCTTATGTGAATTTTCAGTGGCTATTCTACTGAGATAAGTATACGCATAATCTTCTATATAGATTTTTTGTGTTCCGGTAATCTCCCCTATCTGACGTATATTATTGGGAATACGAAAATATCCTTCGTTTCCGTCAGGCTTTTGTTTTTCCTTTTCATAAACAATTTCTATCATAATCAGTCACCCCTTTTTGAATGAAAGGATAACATATTCCGGTTGCGAAATTTAGCATATTTGGTGGGCTATTCTGTTTTTTTTACGACATTTTTTTCGGGATAAAGTTTTAAAGAAACGGACAGACTAACAAAAGTAGGACAAAGAAAGGATTTAAAATTATGCCAAATAAAACACAACCTGTTTACTATATAGAAAACAAGAATTCCAGTGCAGGTACAAAGCTTGGCACTGTGCTTTATGATTTGTTTACCTCATACACAAAAAAATTTAATGAATTAGTCATTCTATGTATTGGAAGCGACCGTATTACCGGAGATAGTTTAGGCCCCTTAGTAGGACATAGTCTATCTAAAACCCCTTTAAAATCCACGTACATCTACGGAACTCTCGCACAGCCTGTTCACGCCTTAAATCTAAATAAGACTATAAGCATGTTGAAAAAACAACATCCTCATAGTCTTATAATTGCCATTGATGCTTCTTTAGGAATGAAAAGTCATGTAGGCTTTCTCACCGTTTCTCAAGGGGCTTTAGAACCGGGATTAGGCGTACACAAAACCTTACCGCCTGTGGGAGATATTTCTATTACCGGAATTGTAAATATAGCCGGAACATTCGACCATTTTCTTCTTCAAAGCACTCGACTTGCCACAGTTGTACAGATGGCTGATTCCATTGTCTCCGGCATTTTACTGGCTCATGGTCAATACTTTGGTCCTCGGCTGTTTCCGGCAGTTCCCTTTTTCCAATTGCCTTCCGAGCGCACTCGAAGTTTTACAAAATTCACACCACTATCGGCCGCTGCAGCTTCCTCCTTGCCAAAAGGAAGAACATAATCCTGATATTCATAGCCTGGTCCAAATACTTTTTTCACAATTCCTTTAATTAAGGCATAGGCGCCTCTCGGGAACCAAATTTTATAATAATAGCGACCAATTTCACAGGTCCCACAATATTTATCTGTAAGAGTAATAATCCACGTTTCCCAATGCATAGGAGGAATTGGTGTCACAGGAAACATGTGCTTTACAATCATTTCCTCCTCCAAACTATTTAAATGAAAATATCTTTTTGCATTATGAAGAGCTCTGTGAGGATGCGTCATAGCATGTACCGGATCTCCTGTTTTCTTTCTATGCCCTCTCCAGTCATATAAAAACAAATCATGAAGCATTCCTGCACGGGCCGCGCTTCTTGCATCCAGATGAAAAAATTTACAAATTCGATAATTATAATAAGCCACATTTAAACAGTGCTGATAGCAACTGGTTTCACAATGATGAGGAAATTTCTTCATTTTCAATACATAAGGATGATGAACCAAGTCTTTGATATAGTTGTAAAACTCTTCATTTCCGGGAGAAATTGCTGTTTGTTTTCTTCTTCTTTTTCTGCCCACTTTCATTGTATCACTCCCCTTTTTATTTTACAAAATCCTCGGCATAAAAGCCGAGGATTTCTTTCATACTTCAGAATTTTATACAAAAGCCTTTACTTTTTCATAAATTCCTGCTGCATCAATTCCATATTTTTCTAATAATTTAACTGCCGGTCCAGATTCTCCAAACACATCATTAATTCCGATACGAAGCATTTTTGTAGGTGCTTTTTCAGAGAGAACTTCTGCAACAGCACCACCAAGTCCTCCAATTACAGAGTGCTCCTCTACTGTTACAACCTTACCTGTCTCCATTGCAGCTTTTACTACTAATTCTTCATCTAACGGTTTAATTGTATGAATATTGATTACTTTGGCATCAATGCCGTCTGCTGCCAGTTTTTCTGCTGCCTGCAGCGCTTCATTTACACATAAGCCAGTGGCAAAAATCGTAACGTCTTTACCTTCTCGTAATACAATTCCTTTGCCAATTTCAAATTTATAATCTTCTCTATCGTTAATTACCGGAACTGCAAGTCTTCCAAATCGCAGATATACCGGTCCTTCATGATGATAAGCAGCTTCTACAGCGGCTCTTGCTTCCACGTCATCAGATGGATTTAAGATAACCATACCAGGAATCGTTCTCATAAGAGCTATATCTTCGTTACACTGGTGTGTTGCACCGTCTTCCCCTACAGAAATACCTGCGTGTGTTGCACCGATTTTCACATTTAAATGTGGATATCCTACAGAGTTACGAACCTGCTCATAAGCACGTCCTGCTGCAAACATGGCAAATGTACTTGCAAAAGGAACTTTTCCTGTGGATGCAAGCCCTGCTGCAATACCTACCATATTCCCTTCTGCAATACCGCAGTCAATATGACGTTCCGGGAAAGCTTTCTGGAATGTAGCTGTCTTTGTAGCACCTGCCAGGTCAGCATCTAAAACTACCAGATTTTCGTACTTTTTCCCTAATTCTACTAATGCGTTTCCATAACTGTCTCTGGTTGCAATTTTCTTTACTTCTGACATAATGCTTCACCTACCTTTTCCAAGTCAGCCATTGCAATGGCAAATTCTTCATCATTTGGAGCTTTTCCATGCCATCCGGCATTATTTTCCATAAAGGAAACGTCTTTGCCCTTTACTGTCTTCATAATAATTGCCGTAGGCATTCCTTTTACTGTTTTAGCTTCATCAAAAGCAGCTTTTAACTGATCGAAATCATTTCCGTCTTCCACATTAATCACATGGAAATTAAAAGCTTCAAATTTCTTATCAATCGGATATGGAGAACATACGTCTTCAATATTTCCGTCAATCTGTAATCCATTATTGTCTACAATTACAGTAAGATTATCGAGCTTTCTATGTCCTGCAAACATAGCAGCCTCCCAAACCTGTCCTTCCTGAATTTCACCATCACCAAGTAATGTATATACTCGATAAGAGTCATTGCTCAATTTTGCTGAAAGCGCCATTCCTACTGCTGCAGAAATACCCTGTCCCAAAGAGCCACTGGACATATCTACGCCTGGAATGTGTTTCATATCCGGATGTCCCTGAAGATAAGAGCCGATATGACGTAAAGTCACCAAATCCTCTACCGGAAAATATCCTCTGTGTGCTAAAGCAGAATATAATCCTGGTGCAGTATGACCTTTAGAAAGTACAAAACGGTCACGATCTGCTTTTTTCGGATTTTTCGGATCAATATTCATTTCTTCAAAATACAAATAAGTGAATACTTCTGTTGCGGACAAGGAGCCTCCCGGATGTCCGGCTTTTGCAGAATGGACAGCTGTTATAATTCCTTTACGAATTTCGTTAGCCATCTTCTGAAGTTCTAACTTGTTCATTTCTTTCCTCCTGATATACAATAAAAATCCAAAATCTGATTTTCCATGTCATTATAGCAGATGATAACAGGTCTGCCAACCTACATTATTCACCAAATACTGCAATGTAATCTTTTTTAAATTTTTCAATTCCGGCATCTGTCAGTGGATGATGCAGCATTTGCTCGATTACTTTGTATGGTACAGTAGCAATATCTGCCCCTGCAAGAGCACAATCTGTCACGTGCATCGGGTGTCTTACACTTGCTGCAATAATCTCTGTTTCGATACCTGCAACAGCAAACATCTCAGCAATTGTACCGATTAACTCTACACCATTAGTAGAAATATCATCTAATCTTCCTAAAAACGGAGAAACATAAGTTGCTCCTGCTCTGGCAGCCAAAAGTGCTTGATTTGCCGTAAAAATCAAAGTAACATTTGTTTTAATCCCCTCTGCGGATAACACTTTTACTGCTTTCAAACCTTCTGCTGTCATAGGGATTTTTACAACCATATTAGGATGAATTGCTGCAATCTCTCGTCCTTCTTTAATCATTCCTTCTGCTGAAGTAGTAGTAGCTTTTACTTCACCGCTGATTGGTCCATCTACAATAGATGTAATTTCTTTAATTACTTCTTCAAATTTTCTTCCTTCTTTAGCAATTAAAGACGGATTGGTAGTCACTCCACAAATAACACCCATATCGTTTGCTTTTTTAATGTCTTCCACCTTCGCTGTGTCAATAAAAAATTTCATAGTAATAAATACCTCCTCTTTTTTCTTCTGCCCCGCAGGCAACTTTCTTGATAGTTACAGTTTACTCTTCGTGGGCAAGTTATGCAAGAGAGCCTTTTATTATAAATAATTTTATTTATTAATATTTTTTATTTTTATTAACACTTTAAAAAATAATTATGCTCATCTATCAATAACAAAGCGAATATTATTATTAATAATTTTTCTATTCTTATTTAATTATTTTTTTGTTTTTCTCCCTTGCTCTGGCATAAGAAGTGGTCTTACGTATAATTAATTTCGGCTCATATTCAATATGATAAATACTTACAGGAGTCGTCTCATGATACAGCTGACTGTCTGTTTCAATTTTCTTCATAATAATGTCACAGGCATCTCTCCCTTTTAAAGGTACAAAATGTTCAATAGTAGTCAATGCCATAGGCATCATACGTGAAAAAATAATATTGTCACATCCGATTACAGATACATCTCCGGGAACTCTATACTTCTCCTCATGCAGAGCGTCTATGATACCAAAGGCAATCATATCATTCAAACCCGCTATTGCTGTAACATCAGGTCTTTCTTTTAAAAGTTCTTTTGTCAAGTTATAACCAATGCGATATTCTGAGTCTACACTGGGCAACACTTCGTCCCAACGATCGTCTGCTGCTTTTATGCTCACAAACCGGCCGAAGCCTTCCTTTTCAAACTCCTTGACAAACCCTTCCACTCTGCGAAAACGCTGTGCTTGTCTTTTTGTAAGAGGCGGTGCAATAAATGCTACTTTCTGATGCCCTAAATCCAGTAAATGTCTCGCCATAAGACTGCCTATTTTTGTGTTATCCTGATTGATTGCATCTACCTTCACCTTATCTCTATTACTGATAATCACCAGAGGAATCTTTTCAGCAATTTCTTCCACCTGCTCCATAAATTGATTGCTGGGATTACAGGTATAAATAATACCTGCGGGAGAGACACTATGCATTAATTTTAAATACTGTTCCTCCAATTTCAACTCCCTTTGAGTATTACATACAAAAACTCCGTATCCATTTTCTTTTGCGACTGTTTCAATTCCCTGAAGAAGCATCACATAATATGGATTAGTAAGAGTCGGACAAAAGACCACCAAAAGTCTGCTGTCTTTAGTATTTTTCCTCTGACGTCTTTTGGGAATAGTATATCCAAGCTGGGCCGCGGCCTCTTCCACCCTTTGTATCGTTTCTTTTGAAAAAGAAACATTATATTTCTTATTCAACACCATAGAAACTGTAGCTTGAGAAACTCCTGCTGCTTTTGCAATATCTGTTGATGTAACTTTTTTCTTCATAACTCTACTCTGCCCTCTAAGGCTCTTAAAAGTGTCACTTCGTCAATATATTCTAAATCTCCGCCTACAGGAACTCCACTGGCAATACGGCTCACTTTAATTCCTGTGGGTTTAATCAATTTACTGATATACATTGCCGTAGTTTCCCCTTCCAAACTGGAATTAGTTGCAATAATTACTTCTTCAACATCATTTTCTGATATTCTCTGCATCAATTCCTTTAATTTAATATCATCCGGTCCTATTCCCAGCATAGGAGAAATCGCTCCATGAAGCACATGATAAACTCCTTCGAATTTACCGGTTTTTTCATAAGCTGCTAAATCTCTGGTATTCTCCACTACCATAATCACATTGTGATTTCGCTTTGGGTTTTTACAAATCGGACATATTTCCTGGTCTGTAAGGGTATAACAGCATTTACAGTATTGTACATTTGCTTTCGCATTTGTAATTGCTCCAGCCAGCTGTTCCACCTGTTCTTTTGGCATATTTAAAATGTGGAACGCCAGGCGTTGTGCAGATTTTGCACCAATGCCCGGCAATCTTGAAAATTCTTCTATAAGCTTGTTAATATGACTGCTATAATATTCCATTAGAACGGAAATCCTCCGCCCATACCGCCAAGTCCACCTGTTAATTTTGACATAACGGCAGCTGACTCTTCTTCCATTTTACGAAGTGCTTCATTTGTTGCAGCTACAATTAAATCTTCCAACATTTCAATATCGTCCGGATCAACTACTTCTTCCGCTAATTTCACTTTTAAAACTTCCTTTTTACCGGAAACAGTAACTTCTACTGCGCCTCCTCCTGATGCTGCTGTAAACTCTTTTTCTTCTAATGCTTTCTGGTTTTCTTCCATCTGGCGCTGCATTTTCTGCGCCTGTTTCATTAAATTGTTCATGTTTCCCGGCATCATACCACCTGGAAATCCTCCTCTTTTTGCCATAATAAATTCCTCCTACTCTTCTTCCATATTTTCTACTGTAATTTCCATATTTATATTTTTATGAATTAAATCATCTACGGAAATCTCTGCCAGCCCATTTTTTCCCTGACCGGTTTCACTATTTTTCAATATCATTTTTATTTCTACTTCTTTTCCGATTTTCTTTCGAACTGCGTTTTTCAGCATTTCCAAATTTTCGGGATTATCAATACACGTCTGAGCCAAAAAATTCTGAAATTCCACATATAGAATTGGCTCACCTGTATTTCCATCATATTTTGGTACAGAGTCTAAAAGCATCTGCTGCAAAAGTCCCTTGGTATCGCGAATAATAGAATTCCAGTTCTTTTTTACATACTGTAAATCCTCCGGTGCTGCCTTTTCAGGCTTTACGGTTTCTTCCCGGATTTGTTCCTGCATATTTTCCGTCTTTATCTGCCCATAGCTCTCAACCGGCACACTTGATACCATCACACCGTTTTGTAACTTTTCTTCCAAAACTCGAACTCGGTCATAAAGGGAATCTAAATTCATCTCCATAACCGGCTGACAAAGCTTAATCAAAGCGATTTCTACTAAAACCCTTTTTTGAGAAGCGTATTTTATCTGATTGGAAAGTTCTGAAAAAATACGAATATAGCGCATAAGGGTTTCTACATCCAGCATACTGCTCTCCTCTTTCATTCTCTCCAGATTTTCTGCCGATGCATCTACCGCCTCCTCCGGATGCTCTGAAGTAGAAATCAAAAGCAAATTGCGCAGATACCAAATAAAATCTGTAACAAATTGCCCCAGTTCCCTTCCTTGGATAATAATTTCATCTAAGGTTTTGATTGTACCTGCCGTATTTTGCTGTAAAATTTGACGAAGCATACGGCTGAAAACCTGAGTATCCACTGCCCCTAAATTCTCTAAAACCTTCTCATAAGTGAGCTTTTCGCCTAAATAAAAAGCAATACACTGGTCTAAAAGTGAAAGGGCATCTCGCATGGAGCCGTCTGCTGCCTTAGCAATATAGCGAATTGCCTTTTCTTCAACATCGTTCCCTTCTTTATCCATCAGCTCCTGTAAACGTGCTGCAATGGTTTCTGCTGTAATTCGCCTGAAATCATACCGTTGACAGCGAGATAAAATGGTAATTGGAATTTTATGAGCCTCCGTAGTTGCCAAGATAAAAATAACATAGGACGGCGGTTCTTCCAAGGTTTTTAAAAGCGCATTAAAAGCTCCTGTTGAGAGCATGTGTACCTCGTCAATAATATAAACCTTATATTTACCTGTTGTTGGACGGTATGCTACCTCTTCACGAATTTCACGAATGTTATCCACACCATTATTGGAGGCAGCATCAATTTCGATGACATTCATAGAAGTGCCTTCATTAATTGCCCTGCAGGTTTTACAGGTGTTACAGGGGCTCCCGTCAATCGGATGCTCACAGTTTACTGCCCTTGCTAAAATTTTCGCAATGGTAGTCTTACCTGTTCCTCTCGTACCACAGAAAAGATATGCATGCCCGATTCTATCAGCTTTTATCTGATTTTTCAATGTAGTTACAATATGTTCCTGCCCCTTTACATCTTCAAACTCCTGAGGACGGAACTTACGATAAAGAGCTGTATAGCCCATGTGAATTCTCCTTTTCTTTTAAATATGCCTTCTGCAAAATAAAGAAGGCTTTTTCTATTATATAATATTTTATATTGCCTCACAACTTATATTTGACATTTTCTCGAAAAGCCGTTATACTGTTAACATCGTGCAGCCGGGGAGATAGCGGTGCCCTGTACCTGCAATCCGCTAAAGCAGGGGTGATGCCAATCTGAGGAGCTTCTTTTTGTGAAGCTGCCCTTTATAAGTGGCGTTGACGTTTGGGTCTTACGCAACAGAAATCTGTGAACCGTGTCAGGACAGGAATGTAGCAGCACTAAGCAGAACCTTCTGTGTGCCGTAAGGGTGCCTGGGCCGAGTTAACTGTAGAGGTAACGTTCATGAAAAAGTTTCGATGGGCGGCGCACGATAAAAAATAAACAGTCTTTTATCTATTCTTTATATATCTGCCGAATATCCGGCACCCTTTTCGCATAAACATAGAAAAAAACATTGGTGACTTTCTCATGAATGATTTGTTAGTAGAAATCCTGAACACTTACGGCTATTTAGGCATTGCTTTTCTCATTATGATTGAAAATATTTTTCCACCTATCCCTTCCGAAGTTATTCTTACTTTCAGCGGTTTCATGACTACTTTTACCCAAATGAACATACCCGGAGTAGTTGTTTCTGCTACAGTTGGGAGTCTGGCAGGCGCTATCCTTCTTTATGAGCTGGGAAGTATCCTTTCCATGGAAAAAATAGAATCTCTTGTAAACGGACCTGTTGGAAAAACCCTCCATCTGAACATCCAGGATATTCAAAAAGCCATAAGCTGGTTTGACAGTAAAGGGAACTATACCGTATTTCTATGCCGTTTCATCCCAATTGTACGAAGCCTTATCTCTATTCCTGCAGGCATCGCACAAATGAGCTTAGGTCCTTTTTTTCTCATGACAACCTTAGGCAGTCTGATTTGGAATTTTATCCTTATTTTTCTGGGTGCCGCCGCCGGTTCTTCCTGGCAAAAAGCAGTACAATATTTTCAAAATTATTCTCAGGCTGCCAAAATCGTCCTTACTTTATTTTCTCTTGTAGGATTTTTCCTTTTCCTTCGTCGCCAGTTTAACAAAAATTCTTCCATTTGATAAGCTGTTCAATATATTCAGGAGTTGTTCCACAGCAACCGCCTACAAGATTTGCTCCAGCATCGATAAGACGTTTGATATGGCTGGAAAACTCCTCTGCTCCCATAGAATACACGGGGTTACCTGTAGCATCAATCACCGGATTCCCTGCATTTGGTTTCACGACCAAAGGAATGCTTATTCTTTTTCTTATATTTTCTACCACACTAAGGAGCTGGTCCGGACCTGTGGAACAGTTAATCCCCACAGCATCGGCTCCCATTTCTTCCAAGAGCTCTACCGAATCATAAATATTTCCTCCAAAAAACAAGCTTCCATCTGACTCTACTGTTAAAGTACACATAACCGGTAAATCACACAATTCTCTGGCAGCATCCAAAACTGCCATAGGTTCTGTCACTCCCAACATCGTTTCTGCCACAAGTAAATCAACTCCAGCCTCTAACTGTGCTGCAATTTGTTCTTTATAGGCATCCAGTAAAACTTCATATTCTGCATCCTGTTTGCCGGTAGTGGTTAAATCTCCTGCTACCATGCAGTCTGCTCCTACTGCACTGCGGGAAATCTCAACAAGCTGTTTATTTAAGTTATATACTTGATCTTCCAGACCATGATTGGCAAGACTGATTTTATTCGCTGAAAAAGTAGGCGCATAAACAATCTGGCTTCCTGCCTGCCAATACGCTTTCTGAAGTTTTGTAAGCGGCTCCGGATTTTCACAAATCCACTTTTCTGTGCAAATTCCTCTCGGCATACCTGCCTTCATTAAATTTGAACCTGTTGCCCCGTCTAAAATAACAATTTCTTTACTGGTCAATTCTCTGAATTCTTCTCTTGTCATGATAATGCCTCTCTTTCCTGCTGTTTTTTCTTTGCTTTTTCTTCCCGAAGTTCTCTAAAAAATCCACTGAGCATACTACTGCACTCATCCTCAAGAATGCCTCTTGTAACTTCTGCTTTATGATTAAACCCATCCATCTCCAAAAGATTCAAAACAGAACCTGCGCAACCTGCTTTTGGATTCATGCTGCCAATAACCACTCTATCGACTCTTGCCTGTATAATAGCTCCGGCACACATCTGACAAGGCTCTAATGTCACATATAATGTACATCCTTCCAGTCTCCAATCCCCCAATTTTTTACTGGCTTTTCTAATTGCATTTATTTCTGCATGTGATACTGTATTTTTATCTGTATTGCGGCGGTTATAACCTCTTGCAATAATCTTCCCCTCATATACAATTACGCAACCTATGGGGACTTCCCGCAAGGCATAAGCTTTCATTGCCTGTTTTTTGGCTTCCCGCATAAATTTTTCGTCTTCTGTCATTTCCGTCTCCTTCTGTTTACGTTCTATAAAAATAAAAGGACTATCGCATTAAGCAATATGAACTTAATCCGACAGCCCCTCCCAAAACGGAGATAGTGGGATTCGAACCCACGTGCCCTTTCGGACAACCGCATTTCGAGTGCGGCTCGTTACAGCCACTTCGATATATCTCCAATGACTTATATTATATAACTTTCCCTTCTTTACGGTCAAGTAATTTTACATTCAAAAATTTCTGCGACACAGAAATCTCCGCCTGCGGCGGGTTGCTTCAGCAACATAATACCTGTCCGCCGCTGTGTGACTTTTGCAAAGCATTTTTTATTTTGTATCAACCACACGATACCAATACCCACGAAGTTTCCCGTCTGACTGCCTTTCTCCTGTTTCTTTAAAATACGGAAAGCCCAACATCCCTGCCATTAAGGCCTCCTGCCTTTCATAAATACCCGGCACACCCAGAATATATTTGTTATCTTCTTGCCTCATCCCCAGCAATAAATGTCCATATTGTGTAAATCCATGACGTAAAAACTGATTATTCAAAAGACCTCTGTCCTGATTTGACAAAAGTTGATAATCCATAGGTGTAATTCTTTTACATTCCAGTACACTGCCATCAGAAAATGGCATAAACTCCTCTGTCTCTGTTATTTCCGCTTCTGTATCTAAATTTTCTTCCATTGTTACAGGGAATGTCACCGTTTCTTCTTCAGCTGTTTCTTCTTCGGTCGTTTCTTGGATTGGTACATCTGTATCTTCTTCTCCGGGAAAATGAATAGAATCCAGTTGAATTGGCTGATCATCCCAACCACTTCCATAAGCTTCACCTGACCGGCATAAAATCACCAACCCCTTAATATCACCGAACCCATAAGGACTGCCTCCTATATTGATCTGCGGTATTTCCAATGTAAACTGTATATTGCCGCCCGCTAAATCACATTCTCCCAGCAAGATTGCAGCACATTCTTGGTTTTCCCTTACATAGCCATAAATTCGGGCAGGTGCATATTCCTGACTGCAAAGTCCTGTAAGCCTGTAATCCATTCTGCAAATCCCCTCTTTTACTTCAACGCGAATAAATCCCTTCCCATTTCCTTTTTTTCCGTATGTATATTCATACACGTATGCAATAAATCTTCGATATCCTGACATTATATCTTTTCCCTCTTCTTTTTCTATCCTTAAAATATATGTATGCAAATTTTATTTAGAACTTAGAAATATTCCCATTGACATATACGCACATTACGTGTATAATATTTTTCGTTGATAACAACAAAATAACGAAGCGTGGCTCAGTTTGGTAGAGCGCTGCGTTCGGGACGCAGAGGTCGCGTGTTCGAATCACGTCGCTTCGACTAATATTGAAAAGTGCTGAAATTCTTTTTTATGAGAATTTCAGCGTTTTTCTTTTTTCCGAAATAAACTGTATTCTCCTTTCTATTATTTTTTCTTTTCTTTTTGCACAAATACCTTTCCCCTTTTTCATGGAATTTGTTCAGCAACTAATATTATACATTTGCCTATATACTTATTAAATGTTATAATTTGATGTAATTTCATAATTATTCAAGTTTTGTCTGGATTTCATTTGCAATGCGCTATATAATAAAAGAGTTATAAATATTTGCATTATAGCACATAGGAGAAAATAGCGTATGGAACAAGTAAGTCTTTTTAATAGAGATAATGTACTGGAACAAATTACTTTTTACAGCCTTTGCAGCACAGAAGATCGTAAAAAAATTTTAGGCGAGCTGCCTATGACATTTAGCGATTTCAGACGTTTTTCTTTAATTTCGGATTATCTGCAATTACACGCATTTCATGAAATGCTCTGGGATTTATACTCTGATATTTATCTTGGTGATATTTTCGATTTAATGGAAAAATGTAATACGAACCACGAAGATATCCCCGATCTGCTGTCTGAAGCAAGACAATGGCTTGCAGATTTTCGTGCACAAGCCCCTAATGAAACAGTAGCTTTTCTATTAGAAAAAGTTTTTTCCAGAAAACTTGAAGCAAAGACTCTTTTTTAATAGAAAGGACTTCGTATATGAAACAGCTTCCTGAAAAATTTTTATCCCGCATGGAAACTATGCTGGGTAACGAATTTCCTGCTTTTCTACAAAGCTACGATTTTCCCAGAAAATTCGGTTTACGTGTAAATACTAATAAAATTTCAGTTGAAAAATTTTTAGAAATATCCCCTTTTCATTTAGAACCGATTCCATGGATTGATAACGGGTTTTTCTACGACGAAAATGACAGACCATCCAGACACCCTTACTACTTTGCCGGGCTTTACTATCTACAGGAGCCAAGCGCCATGACACCTGCAAACCGGTTTTCTGTAAATCCGGGAGAATACGTATTAGATTTATGTGCTGCCCCCGGAGGAAAAGCAACAGAATTAGGTGCAAAACTTCAAGGAAAAGGGTTTCTGGTAGCCAATGACATCAGCAATTCCAGAGCAAAAGCTCTCTTACGAAATTTGGAACTGTTTGGCATAAAAAATTCTATGGTAACAAACGAAACACCTGCAAAACTTGCAAAGTATTTTCCGGAATTTTTTGATAAAATTCTGGTAGATGCTCCTTGCTCCGGCGAAGGAATGTTTCGCAAGGATCCGGATGTTGCCAAAACATGGGATGAAACCCGTCCGGAATTTTTCAGTAAACTACAAAAAGAAATTGTCACACAGGCAATTTCCATGTTAAAACCGGGAGGAGAACTTCTTTACTCTACATGTACATTTTCACCTGTAGAAAATGAGGGGATTATTTCTTTTATTTTAGAAAACTTTCCGGAAATAGAGCTTTTACCGATTGCTGACTACGAAGGTTTTACAAAAGGCTGTCCTGACTGGGGAAATCACGACAGTCGTTTAGAAAAATGCATCCGCATTTTTCCTCATCACATAGAAGGAGAAGGACATTTTCTCGCTCTCATGAAAAAAAATGGATGCTCTGTTTCCAGTAAAATTACTCCAACAGCAAAACCTGATAAAGCATCCAAAAAGCTTTTAGATGAATTCTTTAAAAATATGTCACAAACTTTAGACTTTAACCGAATTGACATTCGAAATGAAAATGTTTATTATCTTCCAGAAGCTGACACCGCATCTTTAAAGGGAATTAAATTCCTTCGCAATGGACTTTTCTTAGGCGAATTAAAGAAAAACAGGTTTGAACCCAGCCAACCTTTTGCCATGTCTTTACAGATGAAGGATTTCCGTAATGTTATAAATCTTTCTTCTTCTGACGAGAGAGCGATGCGTTATCTGAAAGGTGAAACTTTAATTTTAAACGAAGCTGAAGCTTCTCAAAAAGGATGGCATCTTATTTGCACTGACGGATTTCCTTTAGGTTGGGGAAAAGCAGTCGGTACAACCTTAAAAAATAAATATCCTGCAGGATGGAGACTACATTATTAAAAGCTGCAGACGAACGACTTCCTTTAGGGAGAATTGTCATTTTTCGCCTGTCTTTCCCGATAATATAATAAAAATATTCGGAAAGACAGGTTTCTCTTTTCATCCGAACGAAAAAAAGCTGATTGATAACCCATCAATCAACTTTTCTCACATCCTTTAGCATATATCTGCCATTCCTAATGATGCCGGAAGTTTTATTCTCTGTATCATTCCAATAATCTGCCCTGATAAGATAACAGTCAAAAGAGAATACAAAATTCTGTTCAATGGAATATAACTGAGAGATATTAAAAGCACCACAAGATCGCTGGCCAAGTAAATCCACTGAATATCTACAGGCAATACCGAGGATAAACTCATGGCAAGAGCATCATCACCTGTTGGGGCGCCTCCTACTCTCACACAAATTCCCACGCTAATCCCTACGAAAAGTGCGCCTACCACAGATGCTAACAGAGGCATCTCACCAATCTGAGGAAACAGTGGTTCAAATTGTTCAAAAATTCCGTAAAAAACAGAAAATCCTATGGCAGATATAAAGGAAAATACGAGGAAACGTTTTCCCAAAATTTTCCACCCCAAGAAGTAACACAATGCTGTCAGAAGAAAGCCTGAAAATGATGGAGAAATTCCAAACCAATGCTCCAAAAGAAGCGTCAATCCAAGAATACCTCCTTCTGTAACATTAGATATAGAATGGACATTATAAAGTCCAAAAGCCAGCAAGGCACTTCCAACCAATAAAAGCAAAACAGAAGATAATTTGATTTCTTTCCAAATAGAACGCATTTTTTTCTTTCCTTTCTTTTGATAATTCTGCAGCCATTATAAACTCTAGTATTATACTAGAGTCAAGTAGGAGATATAAATGATGAAACAATATTTTAAAATCGGAGAAATTTCTAAATTATATAAAATCGGCGTTGATTCTATCCGCTATTACGAAGAAATCGGTCTAATACAACCAGAACGTTCTGAATCCGGCTACCGTCATTACAGTATACATGACATTTGGAGATTAAATGTAATCCGTGATCTCCGCTCTATAGGATTCACTATGGAACAAATACGAGAATATTTGGAAAATCACACTACTTCGTCTTCCTTAAAACTTTTAGAAGAAGAACAAGAAGCAATCCAAAATCAGATGCTGCATCTTGAAAAACTGCAAAAAAATGTGGCACAACGTTTAAATACCATACGCTGTGCCCAAAATCTTCCACTCCATAAAATTGAACAAATCACATTACCTTCCCGTCACTGCCACAATCTTTCAGAAGGATATCATGCTGCCGAAGAAATGGACATTTTGATTGAACGTCTCATTAACTTGGATAAAAACAGACTATACATCATTGGAAGCAATCAGATTGGAACCAGAATCTCACTACCAATCCTGCAGGATAAAAAAATCCTGTCCTATCAATCTGTATTTCTCATTGATGAACAGGGAAAGGACCTGATTCCCGGAGGAGATTATCTTTGTGTCACCTACCGAGGCAGCTATTCTCAAAGTACTCAATGGGGGCTGAAATTAGCAAAGTACGCAGAAGAACATCATCTCTCAATCAATGGTGAATTGTTAGAACTACTGTGGGTAGATATTCACATTTCCTCAGATGAAGCAGAACACATTACGCAATTACAGCTTCCTGTAAAAAAAATGTGCAATTAAAAAGACCGGGGAATTTCCCCGGTCTCAGACTACAGACAATTTTCCTATTTCTAAAGGAGATTATCTAGTTTTCTGTTTCTTCTACAGGCTCCTCTGCCAATACCTGTTCGTATTTCTCCAGAATGATATTCTGTATTTTTTCTCTGGTTGTTGAATTAATAGGATGTGCAATATCTCTATATTCTCCATCAGTTGCCTTGCGGCTTGGCATAGCAATAAACAGTCCTTTCTCTCCTTCAATAACCTTAATATCATGTACTACGAACTCTTCATCAATGGTAATGGAAACCACTGCTTTCATTTTACCTTCTTTTGCTACACGTCTTACTCTTACATCTGTGATGTTCATAATGTCCTTCCCCTTTCATTGCCGCCTTTTGCAGTCGTATTTTCTGTCTTTTATTTTGGAATCTTCTCCCGGCAATTCTTCTGCCTAAAGAACATAACGTTCGTTCTTTTCAACTACGATTTTAATACCATCTTCTCCGCTATAGTAGGAATTTGCATGAATGGTATCCCGGCTTTCCACAATACAGTTCTCAATATGTGTGTTATCCCCTAAATATACATCATTTAAAATAATAGAATTCTTAATCACACAATTATTTCCTACAAAAACTTTTTTAAATAATACAGAATTCTCCACTGTACCATTAATAATACATCCGCTGGAAATCAAACTGTTCTTTACAGATGAACCCGGATTATATTTTGCAGGTGGTAAATCATCAATTTTAGACTGTATTCCCGGATACTGACGGAAGAAATACTCTCTGATTTCCGGTTTTAAAAAGTCCATGTTTGTCTTATAATAAGACTCTACTGTGGCAATATTACTCCAATAAGAGTTAATCTTATAGCCATAGATACGTTTCAGATTTTTATAACGGATTAAAATATCTTTAACAAAATCGTGACGATCTTCTGCACCACATTTCTCAATTAATTCGATAAGCTGTCTTCTTCTGATAACATAAATACCTGTAGAAATTGTATTGGACTGTGCTACCATTGGTTTTTCATCGAATTCTTCAATTCTACAGTCCTCATTCATTTTAATACATCCAAAGCGAGTCGCATCTTCACTCTGTACATCTGTACATACAACTGTGATATCTGCTCTTTTTGCAATGTGATATTCTAAAACTTTGTTATAATCCAGCTTGTACACACAATCACCGGAAGCAATTACTACATAGGGCTCATGACTGTTTTTCAGGAAGTTCAGATTTTGGTAAATAGCATCTGCTGTACCACGGTACCAAAAACTGTTATCCGGTGTAATAGTAGGAGTAAAAGTAAATAAGCCTCCCTGTTTTCTTCCGAAATCCCACCATTTTGATGAACTTAAATGCTCATTTAAAGACCTTGCATTATACTGTGTCAACACTGCTACCTTTTGAATATGGGAGTTTGACATATTACTAAGAGCAAAATCGATGCTGCGGTAGCTTCCCGCTACAGGCATAGCTGCAATCGCTCTCTTATTTGATAATTCTTTCATCCTGTAATTATTGCCGCCGGCAAGAATAATACCTATTGCTCTCATTCTGTCTCACCTTCCTTATTCAATATTTCTCCGCTAGCCAATACTCCATCCGGATAATCTTCAGGTGTAGTTACACCTACAACTGCAGTATTTTTTCCAATACTTACGTTTGACGGAATTACTGTATTCGCTCCTACAGTTGTCAAGCCAAAGGAATATACATTTGGCTTCACTTTGTTAGGCACTTCTTCGCCAATGCCCATTACTACGTTATCACCTACGGTCACGTTTTCTGCGATAATGGCTTTATCAATAACATCATTTTCACCGATAGTTGTCTCTTTCATAATAATGGAATCACGAATCACCGCTCCTTTTTTAATGGTTACGCCCGCACCAATTACCGAATTATGTACTTCACCGTAAACCTCTGTTCCTTCTCCGATAATACTCTTTTCTACAACAGCATCTGCGGCAATATATTGTGGAGTAATAACATCACCCTTTGTGTATATTTTCCAGAATTCTTCATATAAATTAAATTCAGGAATAATATCAATGAGTTCCATGTTTGCTTCCCAATAAGAACCTAAAGTACCTACATCTTTCCAATAACCATTATATTCATAAGCAAACAATCTCTGTCCTTTGTCTTTACAATATGGAAGAATGTGTTTACCAAAGTCACAGCCTGACTGATCTTTTAACGCAATCAAAGCTTCTTTTAAAACCGGCCAACTGAAAATGTAAATTCCCATGGAAGCAAGATTGCTCTTAGGCTCTGCTGGTTTTTCTTCAAATTCAGTAATTCTCCCTGTTTCATCTGTAATTGCCAAACCAAATCTGGATGCTTCTTCCCATGGCACCGGCATGCATGCAATTGTCACGTCTGCCTTATTTGCTTTATGGAAGTCTAACATAATTTCATAATCCATTTTATAGATATGGTCACCACCCAAAATCAGAACATAATCCGGATTAAAATTTTCCATATATGCTAAGTTCTGGTAAATCGCATTCGCCGTACCTGTATACCATTCTGTATTTGTTTTCTTTTCATAAGGAGGCAAAATGGAAACTCCTCCTACATTTTTATCCAAATCCCACGGAATTCCTATACCAATATGTGTGTTCAATCGCAAAGGCTGGTACTGAGTCAGTACACCGACTGTATCTACACCTGAATTGATACAGTTACTCAGTGGAAAGTCGATAATTCTGTACTTTCCTCCAAATGTTACTGCAGGTTTTGCTACCTTTGCAGTGAGAACGCCAAGTCTGCTGCCCTGACCGCCGGCCAGAAGCATCGCAATCATCTCTTTCTTAATCATGCCATCACCTCTTGTATCTTTCTATGATGTTACCATTATATCACACTTACTTTAAAATGTTAACATATTTACCAATTTTTTTTCGACATCTTTATACTTTTTGTTACATTTTACCTATCCTTAACAGGGGTTTTTAAATAAGGGCTTTCCATTTTAAAGAAACTTGATTATAATAATGTTAAAATAAAAAATGCCTGACAGATTGTTCCGCACTTTGTGCTCCTACAACCCTGGCATCTTATAAATAAAATAAATTAAAGAAGGGATTATTATGTATCAGATTGATTTTCATAAACCGCTTCACATTCATTTCATTGGTATCGGTGGTATCAGTATGAGTGGTCTTGCAGAAATACTATTGGGCGAAAACTTTCCAATATCCGGTTCCGATTCAAAAAGCTCTGAACTTACCCAGCATCTGGAAGAAAAAGGTGCAAAAATTTATATTGGACAACGGGCTTCTAATATTGCAGATGACGTTGATCTTGTGGTATACACAGCAGCTATTCACGAAGATAATCCGGAGTTTGCCTGTGCCAAAGAAAAAGGTATTCCTATGCTCACTCGTGCAGAACTTTTAGGTCAGATTATGAAAAACTATCAGCTTCCTATTGCAGTCGCAGGAACTCACGGCAAAACAACTACAACTTCCATGATTTCCCACGTACTTTTAGAAGCCGAAGCTGATCCTACTATTTCTGTAGGTGGTATTCTCCCTGCTATTAACGGGAATATACGTGTAGGTAATTCAGAAACTTTCATTACAGAAGCATGTGAATACACCAATAGCTTTTTAAGCTTTTTCCCAAAAATCAGTATTATTTTAAATATTGATGCAGACCATCTGGATTTCTTTAAAGATTTAGATGATATCCGCCACTCCTTCCGCTTGTTTGCAGAAAAACTTCCTGCTGACGGCACTCTGATTATTAATGGTGATATTCCAAATGTAGAAGAAATCACTGACAATCTCCCTTGTGAAGTCATTACTTATGGGCTGGAAAAGGATGCGGAATATACTGCGGCAAATATTACCTTTGATGAAACTGCTCACGCTTCTTTTGACTGTCTGCATAAAGGACAGTGTATCGGCAGATTTTCTCTTGCCGTACCCGGACTTCATAATGTTTCCAATGCACTTTCAGCCATTGCTCTAGGTGTCAAGGCCGGCATTGACTTAGATACTGTAAGACGTGGAATTCTGCACTTTGGCGGAACAGATCGCCGTTTCCAATATAAAGGAAAAGTAGCGGGTGTAACTATTATTGACGACTATGCACATCACCCAACAGAAATTGCAGCGACTCTGACCACAGCAGCTAATTATCCACACAAAACAACATGGTGTGTATTTCAGCCTCATACTTACACACGTACAAAAGCCCTGATGGATGAATTTGCAGATGTCCTGTCAAAAGCAGAACGTGTTATCTTGGCAGATATTTACGCAGCCAGAGAAACCGATAATCTGGGAGTTTCTTCCTCTGACTTATGTGACAAAATCAACGAAAGAGGCGGAAAAGCTTATTATTTCTCTACTTTTGATGAAATCGAAGCATTTTTATTAGAAAATTGTATCAACGGAGATGTGTTGATAACTATGGGTGCCGGAGATGTGTATAAAATCGGCGAAAGCATCCTTGGACAATAGAGTTATCCACACTATCCACTAAGTCTTCCACATGTTCATACCCCTGAGCATGTGGATTTTTTTGTGCATTATCCAGTTGACATAAATCGACATCAGTTGAACCAAAAATATGTTAAATTCCTTATTTTTTCGACAATTTCAGGTTTGCAATAAAAAACCATCCACTTTTTTATCCACATTATCCACATTTCCTACAAATTTCTTTATCCTCTTGCATTTTTCGCTGTCGAAAAAAAAGCTGGTTCTCTTTTCAAACGTTCTGTGCTATACTGAATTTGATTATAAAAGATAGTATGGAAACGTAAAGGAAGTGTAACATGGGACAATTTAAAGTTTATAACAGCTTTCCGGAGGAATTTACTTTTATCTCTAATTCTTTTCTGGATTTTTATATGCCGTCCGCTAATGGAGAATTTGTTAAAATTTATCTCTATCTTCTGCGCCACGCATCCGGAAAAGGAACTACATTGGATTTATCCTCTATTGCTGATGCTTTTAATTGTACAGAGGCAGATATACAGAGAGCTCTTCGTTACTGGAAGAACTGTGATATACTGGACACGGTTTTTGACGGAAATGGAAATCTGAGGGAAATTGTATTCTATTCTCCAAAGGAGAAACCGGATTCTATTAATGAAACTGCAATAACTACAGAAAAACCGGTATCTGCCGGTTTCGCACTTACACCGGATAAGGTCAAAGAGTTAAAGAACAATAGCGAAGTACGACAGCTTCTATTTATTGCAGAACAATATCTGGGGAAAAACCTTTCCCCTACAGATATGCAGACTTTACTATATTTATATGATGAAGTAAAACTGTCCTCTGACTTGCTGGAATACCTGATTGAATATTGCGTATCGAAGGGCAGCACCAGCATGGCATATATTAAAAAAGTAGGTCTTGCCTGGGCAGAACAGAATATTACAACCGTTACCGAAGCAAAGGAAGAAACAAACCTCTATAATAAAAATTATTTTACTATATTAAGAGCTTTCGGCATTAAAAACCGAAATCCTCTGGATAAGGAAATCCAATACATGAATTTGTGGCTGAATCAGTATGGGTTTACTCTGGACGTTATTTCCGAAGCATGTAACCGCACAGTTCTTGCAACAGGAAAAGCAAGCTTTTCTTATGCAGACAGTATTTTGGAGAGCTGGTTTAAAAAGGGAGTTCATCATCTATCGGATATCGATGTCTTGGATCAGAATTTTCAACAAAAAAAAGCTGCAAAAGCTCCAGCTTCCAAGCCCCAGCCTGCTCCATCAAAAAATAAATTTAATAATTTTCATCAGCGCAATTACAACATGGCAGAGCTTGAAAAACAACTTCTGAACAAATAAGGTAAGGAGATTTACTGTGTCACTTAAAAACTTTCAATATGATGCACTTATGCGCAGCTATAATCAAAAGCAACTTCTTCATAAGCACGAACAAAGTGAACGAATTGCACAGGCAGAAGAAAAAATGCCACGATTAGCAGAAATCCGTAAGGAAATTGCCGCTCTGGGACTTTTAAAAGCCCGCATTAGTCTTGGTGCTGTAAAAGCAGAAGATTTTAATCTTTCTGAAAAAATACGTCAGCTTTCTAATGAACGTACAGAAATTTTGGCACAAAACGGATATCCTAAAGATTATCTGGATATGCATTATGACTGCCCTCTTTGCAGGGATACTGGCTATATCGGTTCTGAAAAATGCAGCTGTTTCCGAAAAGCTGCCGTTGATTTACTGTATACCCAGTCCAATATCCGAAGCATCCTGAATACAGAAAATTTTAATTATTTTTCTTTTGATTACTATTCTCCTGATTTTGTGGATGCGGCCAGCGAAATTACCTCTTTGGACTCTGCAAAAAATGCTTATGAAAAATCATGGGATTTTATTAACAGTTTTCCCTGCGGCAATAATCTTCTTATTTACGGAGATACTGGTGTAGGAAAGACTTATCTTACCCACTGTATTGCAAAAGAACTTTTAGATCGTTCCTTTTTTGTTTTATATTTTACTTCTTTCGATTTATTTGATTTGTTATCTAAAAATGCCTTTAACAAGGATACCGAAGCCGCCGATATGGCACAATTTGTTTTCGACTGTGATTTGCTCATTATTGATGATTTAGGCACTGAGCTCACCAACAGCTTTATTTCTTCTCAGCTCTTTTGCTGCATCAATGAGCGAATTATCAATAAAAAATCAACTATCATTTCTACCAATCTTACAATGGAAGATTTTCTGGATACTTATTCCGAAAGAACTTTTTCCAGAGTAACCAGCAATTACACCATGCTGAAATTGGTTGGAAATGACATAAGAATCCAAAAAAGACTTTTAGGAGGAAAGTAAAAATGTCACCAATGTCACCAAAAACTGCAACCCCTTTAGATTCCCTTCCTGTAGGCCGTCTGGGTATCATTCCATTAAAAAGCTGTGAAAAGCTGGGAAACAAAGTAAACGATTACATCGTAAACTGGAGAAAAGACCGAGATCATCAGGAAAAAAATGACCTAAAATTCGAAGGCTATCAAAGAGAGTCCTACTTAGTAAGTGCACAGACTCCTCGTTTTGGCTCAGGAGAAGCCAAAGGTGTTCTGGGCGAATCAGTACGTGGTGATGACCTTTACCTGATGGTAGATGTATGTAACCATTCTCTGACTTACAAAGTTTGCGGACAAGAAAACCACATGTCACCGGATGATCATTTTCAAGATTTAAAGAGAATTATTGCGGCTGTAGGAGGCAAAGCCCGCAGAGTAAATGTAATTATGCCATTTCTCTATGAAAGCCGTCAGCACAAGAGAACAGGCAGAGAGTCTTTAGACTGTGCTCTGGCTCTTCAGGAACTGACACACATGGGAGTAGACAATATCATCACCTTTGATGCTCATGATCCCCGTGTACAAAATGCAATTCCACGCCATGGTTTTGAAACTGTTCAGCCTGCTTATCAGTTTATCAAAGGACTGTTTAAGGCAGAACCTGATTTAGCTGTTGACAGTGATCATTTAATGATTATCAGTCCTGATGCAGGTGGTACAGGACGTGCTATTTACCTTGCAAACGTACTTGGCGTAGATATGGGTATGTTCTATAAACGTCGTGATTATTCTACAATTATAGATGGAAGAAACCCTATTGTAGCTCATGAATTTTTAGGTGCTGATGTTTCTGGAAAAAATATGATTATTATTGATGACATGATTTCTTCCGGTGACAGTATGTTGGAAGTAGCTGCTCTCCTGAAAAAGAGAGGTGCTGCAAAAATCTTTATGTGCTCTACTTTCGGTCTTTTCACTAATGGTTTGGAAAGATTTGACGCAGCTTATAAAGAAGGAACTTTTGACCGTCTTCTTACCACTAATTTGGTATATCAGACAGATGAACTTTTAGAAAAACCTTACTATGTAAACTGTGATATGAGTAAATACATTGCATTAATTATTGATACTTTAAATCATGATGGTTCTATCAGTAAACTTTTGAACCCTGTTGAACGTATCAATAAACTCCTGTTAAAACACAATGAAAGTCTGAAAAAATAAAATATCGTCTTGAAATTAACAGATTTCAGGATTATAATAAAAGAAAAAGTTCATATATTTTTTCAGGTCAGGAGGTGCCACTATGAAAGATAAATTTATCCCAATTTTAAGTGTTTGTACTGCGTTATTTGCGATTTTCTATGCCGGCTATGTTTATCAGGTTACACAGAGTATCAGTCTTGTAACCATTGTTCTTTTAATTGCTGGTCTGGCACCTGCAATTCATACGGCATGGAATTATGTGAAGATTAAACTGGAAGAATACGAAGTTACACATTTTAAACATCACTATCATTGTTAATTTTTTTCTTCATATAAAATTGGAGTCAACACCTCCTTTCTAACAGGAAAGAGCCTCGGCTGTATAGCCGGGGCTCTTTCTGTTAAAGTTTGTGCAAAGAAAACGGTATTCCTGCCTTCTCTAAAGCTTGTATTTCCCGTTTATTACTACTAAATAAGATTATCTGAGTTTTCCTTTGGCTAATATATTCAAACGCCTGTATGAGGCGTTTTTCGTCATACATTGCAAAAGTCTCATCAAGAATCAACGGAAGCTCCTCCTCCTGACATAAAATTTCGCTGCATGCCAACCGAAGAGCTAAATATACCTGTTCTACTGTTCCATAGCTCACCTGATAAAGCTGTAAATATTTCTCTCCTGTGTCCAGATAAATCTCGGAATTCTCGGTTAAAAGGACTCGCTTATATTTTCCTCCTGTTATTTGTGCAAAAATTTCAGAAATTTCATCTTGGAGCTTTTGCCCTGTAAGTTTCTGAAGATTTCCCGCAGCCTCCTTTATTTTGGCCTCTGCAATGGAAACAGCCTGTATCTCCTTGCGTATTTTCTCTGCCTGAGCATAATCACTCTTTCTCTCCGCTGCGTCCTCTTTCAGATTTTCAATTTTGGTTTGCCTTTCCTGAAGACTTTCTGCCAAAAGTTTTCTCCGTTCCTCTGTTTTCGCCTTTTTCGCAGCTTGCTGCTCCTGTTTCCTTTTTTGTGACAACAGATGGGACAGTTCAAAATACATTCCGTACAGCAAAAGCGGAAGTACGATAGCCATTATCAGGCTTTTCCAAATCCATGCGCCCAACACTGCTCCGGCTAAAAGAAAAACTGTCAAAAGAAAGATTTTCCCTTTTCCGGTCTCTTGGACTTCTTTTGCAGAGACCTCTCCTGAAGGCTTTTCTTTTAATTTTCTCTGAATATTTTCTATTTCTTCTTCCTCATGACGAATTTTCAAAGAAATCTCATGCTCCAGCTTTTCCTTTTCCAAAAGAATTTCTTTTTCTTTTTGTTCCAACTCTTTCCTGTGTTTCTTTAAAATCTCCACTGCCTGTTCCGGATGAAAACGAAAATCCCCGGTTCCTTGAAACTCAGACAGATAATCACGGATTTCTTTCAAAAGCCCCTCTTCTGTTCTGCTTTTTGCCTGTCCTATGGAAACTGTATTTTCATATACGTTCTCTGTAACTCCTCCCAGAAGCATATCCAAATCCCCATGTTCTACAGACAGCATTTCTCCATCTGTTTCGCAGATAAGTGTAGGTTCTTTTGCAAATTTTCCAAATCCTCTTTCCAGACGAAATTTTCTTTCTCCACAGGTAAACATCATACTTCCCTCATACCAGTTTTCATTTTCCCATGGCATATAACGGCTATAAGCATCCGTCTTGGAAGCTTTTCCTCTACCTCTTTTCATACCAAACAGCATACTCTGAAGAAATACATGAATCGTGGACTTTCCACTCTCATTCTCACCGAAAAGAATATTTATTCCTTCTTTCAGGTGAATCTCTTTTCCCTGAAATTTTCCAAAGTTCTTTAAAATCAGACGATTAATAATCATAGTATTTCCTCCCCTGATTCTAAAAGTGCCTCTACACCGTACTGAAAGGCTTTTTCCGTCTCTTCTGTAATTTCTTCCTTCTCAAATAACGCAAGATATGATTCCATAATACTGCCTTTATAATTTTCCTTTAACTGTTCTTTGGAATATGCCATTTGAGTTTTATCTTCCACATCTCTGATATTCCCCAGCTTATAAAAAGCATCTGTAAAAAATTCTGTATGAGCAGGCTTTTTCCCTTTCAAAAGAACCGTATAAAGATGTTCTTCTCCCTGTTCTTTTATTGCCTCTCGGATGGTATTCTCTAATGAAAAATGTGTCGTATCATTCTCCACCTCCACAGAAACAGTTTTATATTCCCTTATGGATGAAGGAACAAACTCTATATAAATTTCTTTTTTTCGAATTTCTCCTTTTATGTAGCCATGAGCACCTGTCTCATTTTTATCAAGAGGTTCTAAAGAACCTGCATAAGCTGCCTTGTTTTTTAAAAGTACCTGGGGCTTATGGATATGTCCCAGCGCCACATAATCAAAAGGTGTATAGAGAAAAGTATCTCCTGAAATAGGGATATGACTTTCGTCTCCTCCGTGAGCCAACAAAATATTTACAGGCATAGGGGAAGAAATCTGTATCTGATTATATCTTGACTCTAAGATTTCTCTGCTGTGATAACTGAAGCCATATACACGAACACCCAAGTCCTGAAAATCCACATAGGAAAGTTCCTCCTTAGAAAGCCAGAAAACATTTTTTGCCCATGAAATCTTTTTGTAAAAAGAATTTTCTTTTATGTAATCGTGATTTCCTGCAATGAGAACAATTTTTGTATTGGGAATGGATGCAAACAGAGCATTTACTTCTTTTAATTCTTTTAGCAAGGGCTGTCTGTGGAATAAATCTCCGGCAATGAGAAACAGACCGGCATTTTCTCTGCCGGCCTGCCTGATAACATTTTGAAAACTTTCCCAGATTTCCCTGCCTCTGTCATAACTCCAAGGGAAGCCTTTATCCGGCATTGCCCCCAGATGTACATCTGCTATATGGAAAAATTTCATAATACTCCTTTATAATTCACAGTTGTTTACAGTTCTTGGGAATGGAATAACGTCACGGATATTCTGCATACCTGTTAAATACATAACACATCTTTCAAATCCAAGCCCGAAACCGGAATGACGAGTAGAACCATATTTACGTAAATCCAGATAAAATCCGTAATCCTCTTCGTTTAAGTTCATTTCTTTCATTCTCTGGCTTAATTTTTCGTAAGAGTCCTCTCTCTGGCTTCCTCCGATGATTTCACCAATTCCCGGAACAAGACAGTCCATAGCAGCAACTGTTTTTCCATCTTCGTTTTGTTTCATGTAGAAAGCTTTGATTTCCTTTGGATAATCTGTAACAAATACAGGACGTTTGTAAACCTGTTCTGTTAAGTATCTTTCGTGTTCTGTCTGTAAATCACAGCCCCAGTATACTTTATAATCAAACTTATCGTTTGCTTTTTCCAGAATTTCAATAGCTTCTGTATAAGTAACGTGTCCAAACTCAGAATTTAATACGTTGTTCAGTCTGTCTAAAAGACCTTTATCTACGAAAGAGTTAAAGAAATTCATTTCTTCCGGTGCGTTTTCCAGAACGTAACGAATGACATATTTCAGCATAGACTCTGCCAGCGCCATATTGTCATCTAAGTCTGCAAATGCCATTTCCGGCTCAATCATCCAGAATTCTGCTGCATGACGTGTTGTGTTGGAGTTTTCTGCACGGAATGTTGGTCCGAAAGTATAAATATTACGGAATGCCTGTGCAAATGTCTCTCCGTTTAACTGTCCGCTTACAGTAAGATTTGTCGGTTTTTTGAAGAAATCCTGTGAAAAGTCAACTTTTCCTTCTTCTGTTTTCGGAATATCGTTTAAGTCCATGGTTGTAACCTGGAACATTTCTCCGGCACCTTCACAGTCACTTCCTGTAATCAGTGGTGTATGAACATACACAAATCCCTGTTCCTGGAAGAACTGATGAATAGCATAAGCAATCAAAGAACGCACTCTGAATACTGCCTGGAAAGTATTTGTTCTTGGTCTTAAATGAGAGATTGTTCTTAAATATTCCATGGAATGACGTTTTTTCTGTAAAGGATAATCTGCTGCGGAGTCACCCTCTACCATAATCTCTGTGGCCTGAATTTCAAAAGGCTGTTTTGCCTGTGGTGTTGCAACTAAAGTTCCCTTTACTACAATTGCTGCTCCTACATTTAATTTTGAAATCGCCTGAAAGTTTTCCATTGTATCATGGTATACAACCTGTAATGTTTCAAAAAAGCTTCCGTCATGAAGCACAATAAATCCGAATGTTTTAGAGTCACGGACACTTCTTACCCAACCGCCCACAGTAACTTCTTTATCCAGATATTCTTCTCTGTTTCTGTAAATTTCTTTTACTGTTGTTAACTGCATATCTTTATCTCCTTCTTATCAATCCGTATGCTAAAAGCTTTGCAATTTCCTTATAGTATATCTCATTGCCCTGTTCAGTGCAAGGCTAAACTCCCCAATTCTCTGTTTTCTAAAGGAGCAAACAATTATTTTAAGTTCTCCGGATTGAGACATTCCAGTTCAGGAACTACAAATCTTCCGTCTTTACGAACCAGAACATCATCAAAATAGATTTCACCACCGCCGTATTCCGGTCTCTGAATTAACACTAAATCCCAGTGGATTGCTGAATGATTACCGTTTGGCGCATCATTTTCATAGCATCTGCCCGGTGTGATGTGAATAGAGCCCTGAATTTTCTCATCAAAGAGTGTATCTTTCATAGGATTTAATACATAAGGGTTTACTCCGATAGCAAATTCTCCTACATAACGTGCACCTTCATCAATGTCAAATACTTTGTTAATTCTCTCTGTGTCATTAGCCGTTGCTTTGATAATTTTTCCATCTTTAAATTCCAGACAGATATTTTCATAAGTAAAGCCCTGGAATGCAGAAGGTGTATTATAAGATAAAGTTCCGTTTATAGAGTCTCGCACCGGTGCAGTGAAGACTTCTCCATCAGGAATATTGCATTCACCGCTGCATGGAACAACCGGAATATCTTTAATGGAGAAAGTCAGGTCTGTTCCCGGTCCTGTAATACGTACCTTATCTGTCTTTTCCATATATTTTACAAGAGGTTCCATTGCCTTTGCCATCTTACCATAGTCTAAAGTACATACATCGAAGTAAAAATCTTCAAAAGCTTCCAGACTTGTATTGGAAAGCTGTGCCATAGAAGCGTTTGGATATCTTAAAACAACCCATTTTGTCTTTGGCACACGGATGTTTCCATGAACCGGTGTACTGTAGTACTGCTCGTAAAGGTTTAACTTTTCTGCAGGAACATCCGCTTTCTCAGATACATTATCTCCTCCACGAATACCGATATAACAATCCATCTGAGACATTTCCTGTCCATCAATTTCAGCCATAAGCTGAAGCTGCTCCTTTGTACAATGCAGAAGCATTTCTCTTTCTACCTGTGCATCTGTAAAATGTGGAAATGGAATTCCGCCTACCTCATACACTTCTTTTATCAGTTGTCTTGCCAGCGCTTTTGTTTCATATCCTACGTAATGAATATAAACTTTTTCTCCTTTTTGAACTCTGCAAGAATGATTTACTAATACTTTTGCTAATTTTTTAATTCTTTCATCCATAATTTTTTCCCTTTCTTTTATTCACTGATTTTTTCCATATAACAAATAAATACATTTCCGTTGTCTTCAAACGCCTTTGTACTGTCATTCATCCCCATAGGGGCTGTTGTCTGAGAAGAAGGATCGTATAAATAAGTATTATATCCATCAAATCCCACTATAACTTTTGCATTTCCTCCTTCACCTTTTACAATAACAGGCCTATGTGTGCTGACTTGATATAAAATCTGGGAAAGTGTACAGCCTGTCATATCGATTGCCTGTCCCTCTTTTTGTATCTCTTGTTCTAACTCCTCAACACTAAGAGGTGCTTTTTTTACTGCATCAGGAATATCTCCTAAAGCAATCGTTGCCTTATCTGCTGTATTTCCTCTTTCCCATACGTACTGCTGTGCCTGGTTCAACACAACACCTGCATTCGTATCGGCTGTATGAATTGCCTCTGCTGCATTTTCATAAATCCCCCATAGTTTTCCCATGGCATATACATAATATTCTTCTTTATCTTTCTCTTTCTGTTCCATATTCAGGACAATATCTTTCGTATTCTCCATAAATTTGGCTTCCATAACAAGGGGGTTCTGTTTACCGCCACCTTCAAACTGCAGTCCTATAACATTTGCCTGCCGCTCTGTTGTCATAAGGACTACGGCAAAAGTTTTATCCTGCTTATCTCTAACATTATTTAAAATCTGGCTGCTGGTAACATTTTCATAACTTTCTCCATTCCACTGCGCCCTTATTATTTCCAATAAATTATCCTGGAACTTCACATCCATTACATAATATCCATCTTCATGGTAAGTTTTCTTTACTTCACCCTCTAAATTCTGAATTCGAATTTCGCTCATAGCAAACTGTCCACCTACAATATCACTGTCATTAGCAATACCATAAACAAGATCATCATTCATAAATCCAAAGACTCGCAGCTTTTTGCCTTCTCCTGCCTGAATTTTTTCCTGTTTCTGTGTTTCCATATCCATCATAGTAATAGATGTTCCGTTATTTATGTCCATACCGTCCAGCCAAGCTACATACCTGCCGCTTTCTGATACTTTAAAACAGTCATCCTTTACATTTTCCTGCAGAACTTTATATTGTTTATCCTCTATATGGAACTGGTATAAATCTCCGTTCAGAAGTCGATAGAAATATCCATTTTTACTGATATAAGTAAATTTTTCCATCTCCTGCTGTAAAAATTCAAAAGGCTTTGTACTGGAAAGGAAAAACTTCTCTTCTACTACATTCTGCTCCGCACTGTAATGATAAACAGCTGTTCCTACTTTTCCTTCATATTGTCCTCTGTTCATATAACCATATAAAACAAAGTCCATATCTCCATTTTTTTCCACACGCACAATATCGATATCATGCTGTGAATAATTGTTTCTTTCATCATTACTTCCTAAATCACGAAAACTGAAAATACAGCTTAATTTATTTGTCTTTAAATTATAAGACCATAAGTCTCCCTGCTGTACAAAAGCTACAATCTGGCCTGTACTGTCAGAAAGATACTGTACTTCTTTATCCGTAACACCTAAATTTAGCTGCCCCTCTGTTACAACCGACTGCTCCATAGTCAACACCTGCTTTGCGCTTCTATGGAAGTCGAGAAGCCTTATTCTGGTCTGGTCATAGCGCATACGGTAAAACTCATCTACCTGATAACGCTCAGTTTCACCTTTTTCATTTTCAACTGTCATGTAATAAGTAATGGAAAGACTTCCTGTATTTTCATTAATATCTTTAATAGACGGAATTCCCGGTCTGCTAATTTCCGGTTTCAATTCTTTCCAAGTAACCATATCCAAGTCAGAATGAATATTCAAATCGTAAAAGCTATTATTTCCTCCGGAATTATCTGTTTCCAAATAGGTTCTTAACTCGCCTTTTCCTTCTTCTTCAAAAGTCTTCGTATAAAAGCTATTGACGAACTCAATATACCTCTCTGTACTAAGACCTGCTCTTTGTATCAGTCTTGTATAATAATTCCAACTTCCATGCTCTGTTTTTAAAATAAAGTTCAGTGCATATTCCTGATCCATCAATATGGATTTCTGTAACGTAAAAGCAGCGTTTAAAGTTCCGTCTTCTGCTTCCTCAAAATGATTAATCTTATTATTTTCTATTACCTTACTGCCATCAGAGGTACGAATTTCATATACCAGACTCTCAATTTTCTGATTATAAGGTGTGATATTTACCTGCAAGGTCTTGTCCGTTCCCAGAGGTGTCAAGGTATCACGCATAAAATCCACCTGCATATCATCTTTATAGCCATACATACGATTGACCTGCATACCGCCAATTTTCATTGCCATACAAGGAACTGACGCCGTCTGCAAATCCGTTTTATTATCTGTGTTTTGACTGTTCATAAGGCAGCTAAAGCCTACTACTCCCAAAATGAAGACAATAAACAAAATTAAAATTCTTCTTAACTTTTTTTTCATTTAAAATCCTTCCTGTCTATTGGCTCAAACAACAGTTTTTGAAGAGTGGGTTCTACATGGAATGCTTCTGCGCACGCTTCCCATCTTTCCTGCTGTTGTATATCGTCCTTCTTATTTTCGTTTTTCACTGCGCGGATAAGCAGATTTTTCGGTGTATGCTCCATATCAATAAACTCTAAAATCTGTGTGTCATATCCCTTGCTCTGAAGCATCTGTGCCCGAAGACCATCTGTAAGCAAAGCTGCAAATCGTTCTTTTAAAATTCCATATTCCAATACCGGCTGCAGCGCTTCATTAGATACCTGTCTATTCAATTCATGCTGGCAGCATGGCACAGAAAGAATAACCGACGCTCCCCATTTCACAGCTTTTGCCAATGCATAATCCGTAGCTGTATCACAGGCATGAAGCGTTACCACCATATCTACCTGATCTGCACCTTCATAAGAAGCAATATCTCCCTGAAGGAAGCGAAGCTTTGTATATCCGTATTTTTCTGCCAATCTGCTACATGTTTTAATTACATCTTCTTTTAAGTCCAGTCCTGTAACGCGGATATCGTACCCTTTCAGTTCTTTCAAATAATAGTACATGGCAAAAGTAAGGTAAGACTTTCCACATCCAAAATCAATAATCTCCACTTCCCTATCCTTAGGAAGTTTTGGCAGAACATCCTCAATAAATTCCAAAAAGCGATTTAACTGTTTAAATTTATCATAACGGGCATTTTTCACTTTGCCGTCCTGGCTCATGACGCCTAAGTCCACAAGCCAGGGAACAGGTACGCCTTCTTTTAAAAGGTAATTCTTGGTTCTATTATGAGAAAGCATAGGTGTATAATCTTCCTTTGCTTTCCCCTTATTTTCTTTTACCTTAATGGTTACTTTGCTTTTTTTACTCACCAATGCAGTCGCAGAAACTTCTCTTGTTTCTAATTGAAGCTGTTTAAAATTTTCTTCCATTTGGCGAATTAAATATACTACCACATTTTCTTTATCAAAATTTTCATGAAGCTCCTTTTGTCCCTCCGTTCTGGTCACCTGATAAACAAGCTCCCCTTTTAATAAAATCGGACGCACTTGAAGCTTTGATATCCCATCTTTTTTTCTCGCATTACTGATTACAGCTTTTTTCAGTCTTTCATTTATATATTGATCTAAAAGTTCTTTTAATTTATCCATATTTTTCCCCTGTATCTTGTATTTCCCCCGTGTCCTGCACAAATGTTCGCAGGTTATTACTATTGTAAAAGCTTTGCTAAAAATCCGCAACCCCAAAACAGGCAGTTTTACAAATTTACCTACAGCGTTTTCTTCTGCAACGCCTCTGATACATCTCCTGACAAAATAAAGTCCTGATAAATTCCCCCAATAAATTCTCTGAAGCACTCTGTGTCTGCATTTCCATCTGGCTTTCTATCCCTTGGCAGGTTCTTTCTATACTCCATTTATCCGGATATTCGTCATATAAAAAACTGCCTTCATAATCCAATCTGTCGCAGGCGTCTTCAACCATTGCCTGTATCACTCCTGCTGTCTTTGGGTAATAAGTTCGCATAAGGATTTTCTCCTCCTCTACAAGGGCTTCTCTCTTGTAAAATTTTCCTTTTTCTGCTGTTTTATAGAAAGGTTTTCTCTCTTCCATGAATAATCTCCAAATATTTCTTCCTATTATTATATGAAGTGGAAAAAGTATTGTTACACTAATATATAGGAATATCCCTGTATTTTACGCTCAGTCTGCGTTCCCTTTGAGCCTATGGTCTCAACGGGTACTCGACAAATTCGCTTAAAATACAGGGATATTCTCATATATTATGCTCTACAATAATTTATGGTTAGTAGAACTTAGTAGTAGAACGCTTTTATTCTTTTAACAAGTTTTACTTAGAACTGGTTTGTAAGGAAGTAAATCTTACGTCTTCTACGAAAATAGATTGTTCTTCTAGGTTCTGAAGATAGGTCAATATATCGTCCCGCTTTCCTGATACACAGTAATTTTTGCTTTCCAATGTTTTTAAATCCTGTGCATCCTGATAGGTTTTTTTCAAAACACCGGTTTCATCTGTCCATGCTTTTATGCCATCACATAATCCTAAGTCTCTCCATATTTCCGGATAGTCTAAAAGGGTTTTCAAATTTGACAGATATACTTTTTTCAATTCTTCCTCTGATAAAATTTCCCTCTCGTCTTCCTTTTCCATGCATACAGTACGATTGCTTAGCTGTAACCCTCCCTGAAATTCTGCATTAGGCTGATATACCTGCATCCAGTCCACTTCAACAGGCAGACTGCGAAGTTCATTTACTGTTCTTGTTTTGCTGTCACTGACAGACAGATACACCACTGCCGACTCCGGCAATTCTTCTATCTGTTCCACAATTTCCTCTTTATCGCTGTATGACTGCTCAAATCTTCCAAAAACATGAACAAAATGCATCTGACTGGATTCGATTACATCCTTATATTTTCCACGTTTCACATAAAATCCTGCATTAGGAGCTCCTATTTGCACCCATGACTTTCCATCTGTCATCTGTACCTGAACTTCATAATTTGCAAAACCTTTAGGGGTAACCTCCATATCCATGATTTCCATATAAGGTTTGGAAATTTCCCAATAATCCCGCATTACATTTGTATAAATTTTATCCGGTTCTTTGTTCAGCTTATAAGGATTGAGATATAAACAACTCATAGCCGGACTTATAACTAAAAAAATCAAAAGTAAGAGAATAAAAGTTACTGAAACCGTAGTTATAATAATTTTGCGAATTCTTCTGTTAATACTTTGGTTAATCTTTTTTTCCAAATCATCTTGAGGTGGAAGTTCTTCCATAAGAGCATTTAATTCTTCATCTAATTTTTTTTCATCCCAGTCTTTCATCTACATTCCCTCCTTCATAATACTGATTAATTTTTTCTTTGCCCGGCAGCGTATCTGCCTTACATTCTCTCTCGTTAATCCGTGAGCTTTGGCAATCTCCTCGTCACTCAATTGAAAATAAATACTTTCCATTAAAATTTCTTTCATTTGCATCGGTAAATCTGTAATCGCCAAAAACAAGATTTTTCGCTCCTCCTGCTCAATCATTCCTGCTAATAAGTCTTCACCGGAGCTTGAATGCTCACAAAGCAACTCTCCATTATCTAAAAGTTCCTTCTTACGTTTGCGATAAAGATTGTAAAATTCGTTTCTTAATACCTTGAGCAACCAGCTTTTCAAACTTCCTGTATTCTCGTATGACAGAAATGCTTTCACAAAGGTTTCCTGAAGCAGATCTTCTGCATCTGTCTGGTTTTTGGTAAGAGACAGAGCGTACAAATATACAGATTTATGATATTGTTCATACACAAGTTGCCATTCATCCTTTTTCATACGCTCCCTCCTTTCCTTCTTCTATTATTAAAACATATCACCGAGGGATTTGTGACAGTTTTCATGAAAATTTTTAATAAAAAAAGGAACAACCTCCCTGTAACACGGTTGTTCCTAAAAAATTATTCTATCCTTTATGACAGGATTTTACAATTGGACAATTTCACCAATCAAATCCCTTTCTTATAAAGTACAAAGGAGTATGCCATCGGTACAACTGCAATCATAACAATCACCACGAACAACACCTCTGTCATCTTAAAAAATCCATTGATGCAAAACAGAATACCACCAATAATAAACAACCATGAAGCCATACGGTGTGTTTTATTCCAGTTTGCTTCACTGCTTAACGTCCACGGAACCTTAATTCCCACCGTGTAGTTTTGTTTGATTTTGTGCATATAGTTTCCAATAACGATAAATAAAATTCCTACCAAAAAGTTAATTATCATTCCAATATCCACAGAATATCCAAGGGCAATTGTATAGGTTGATATCATAACAATTAAGGAAATAATCGGTATGAGCCACAATATAAAAGCAAACATTTTTTTATTAATGTTTTTCTTTTTGGGATCATTTGATGTAATCAGAAAACAAAACCACTGTAATGCCAGCATTAAGAGAGGCATTCCAAAAACTACCATAGGTTTACTGCTCCAACCGTTTGCCTGATTATCTGCTCCAAAATGGGTTGCAATTTCATTTGGAAGTTTATCCCACAAAACAACTCCCATAACAACAGGAATTAGCATCATAATTGATGTAATTATCATAATTCCTTTATATTCACTTCTCTTCATTCTCATCATCTTCCTTTCTTAACTGGGCAAGCCATGCCATAATTTCTTCTACCACAGAGGTATTCAAATCGTAATAAATAAAGTTTTTTTCTTTTTCTTCCCACACCAGTCCTGCTTTCTTCAAAACATTTAAGTGATTAGAAATGGTTGCGCTGGTTATATCAAAGTGACTGGCAATTTCTCCTGCAGACATCCTTCCTTTCTTGAGCATTTGTAAGATTTCCCGTCTTACGGGATTTGATAATGCTTTAAACGTATCCGCAAAACTCATTCTCTCACCTCTCCTTCTTGCATCTATTTAGAAAATAATCTAATTAGATATTTTTCTAAATAGTAACAGATTTTTTTCATTCTGTCAATAGAAATCGTAAACATAAAAAGAGCCATCATATTATTTCTAATATGATAGCCCTTCCTATCTTATTTCTTATGCACTTACTTTTCCAAGTCCCATTTCCTGACCAATATTTAAAATATGGTCGCCAATTCGTTCAAAATCTGTAAGCATCTCTGCGTAAATAATGCAGCCTTCTTCTGAACAGGTTCCATTCTGCATACGGACTAACTGTTTCTTTCTATAATCCTCTGTCATATCATCAATCTTCTGTTCAAAGTCCTCAATAGCTTTTACATTATCCATGGTATTGTCTTTAATCTGACCTAAGAAATCTAAGGCTTTCCCACAGATATCACGCATCTCATCGATTTCTTCTTTGACTTCCTCTGAGAAAGAAATACCCTGTTTTTCAATCATTTTTGTATATTCGCAAATGTTCATGGCATGATCGCCAATTCGTTCTACATTACCACAAACCTTAAACAGAGCACTGATATACTGAGAGTCGTCCGGATTACTTTCATTTACCAAAACTTTGGAAATGTATTTAGAGATTTCCTTGTTCAGATAATCAATGTAATCTTCACGTTCTCTTACTTCTTCTAAAAGTTCTTTCTTTCCTTCTTTCACACAAAGAAAACTGCTGTCCACATTCTGTTTTGCCATATTAATCATACGATGTAACTCATTTTTAATACCTGTTACAGCAATGGCAGAAAGACCAATCTGTGTATCTCTTTTTGTTTCCATTGGATGAATAAATTCCATGTGCATAACACCATCCAGTTCCTCCTTTTTCTCCGGAAGAATTTTTACTGCCAGTTTGGCAAGATATGTTCCGAATGGAATTAATAACAAGGTTGTTGCAATGTTGAATAATGTATGCATATTCGCAATCTGTGCAGACACATTACCCGGTGTAAAGCTTTCTACCAAAGATGTCAGTGGTGTCAGCAAACATACAATTGTAAAAATTGTTGTACCGATAATATTAAATAACAGGTGAATAACTGTTGTACGTTTTGCATTTCTGCTTGTACCGATTGCTGCCAATACAGCAGTAATACAAGTACCGATATTCTGTCCAAACAATACAAATACCGCATTCGGAAGTCCAATCAGCCCACTGGATGCAAGAGCCTGTAAAATACCCACAGATGCGGATGAGGACTGAATAAGTGCTGTAAAAATCATACCTGCTAAAATTCCCAATACAGGATTAGAGAATTTTGTCATAAGAGAAACAAAGGCTTCAGATTCTCTCAAAGGCATCATTGCGCCGCTCATCATTTCCATACCGATAAACAGGATACCAAGACCTGCTACAATCAAACCATAATGGTGTACTTGCTGTTTCTTAACAAAGACAATAGCCGCCACACCAAAGAAAGCAAATAACGGCGCCAGTGCTCCTATATCAAGAGCAATGAGCTGTCCTGTTATGGTAGTACCAATATTGGCACCCATAATAATCCAAACAGCCTGCTTTAATGTCATCATTCCTGAATTAACAAATCCAACTACCATAACAGTAGTTGCGGATGAAGACTGAATCACAGCAGTAATCCCTGCGCCTACCAAAATTCCTAAAAAACGATTTGCTGTAAGCTTTTCCAAAATCTGTTTCATGCGGTTTCCGGCTGCTGCCTCCAAACCGTTACTCATCATCTGCATTCCATAAAGGAATAATGCCAGACCGCCCAAAAGGCTGAAAAAATCTGTAATTTTCACTTTGTTCCTCCTATTTTGCTTTAACAAAATTTTCATTCTTTTTTTAAGCTTTCCTTACATTTATACCTTTTATAAAAAAACACTTCAAGATGTTGAACAAAGATTTTACATTGTTTTACATAGATTTAACATAAAAAAATTATTATGCGCCCATTCCCATAAATACCCCAAGTATATAGGGAACCAGCCAAATCAGCCATACTACAACACTGAATTTGTGAAAATTCTCCAGCTTTTTACGCTCCTGTCCTTTGAAAACAACAGTTGCCCATATTGCATGAAACAGCATCAGTATAATTGCTAAAGCTCCGGTAATTCCATGAGGGCTTAAAAGACTGCCACCCTTTGCCATGGAAGACATAATCGTTGTTCCCACCGTATCAAAAACAAGTCCGATCCAGAAAATCAACAAATGCGGTTTTTTCAAAATACCACTTTTTCTTTCTGAAAACACACCGATTGTGTAAAATATCAGTGCCAATGTAATTGTTATGATTGCCATAATTAATTTTGTACTCATTCTTCTACCTCCTTAAACTGAACATTGTTCATTATAGTTTTCATTTGTTTTGTTGTCAATATCGTTTTAATGATTTTTATTGACTTATTTTTTCAAAAAGCATATAATGAACATTGTTCAAACAAACGTCACAAAATACAAGGAGTTTTATATATGAATACAAATAAAACATTACATGATAAAATTCTTACTGCCAGCAAAGAAATTGCCGCAGACAAGGGCTTCCAGGCTATTAATATCAGAGCAGTAGCCGGTAAAGCAGAAATTTCTGTTGGTTCTGTATATAACTATTTCCCGGATAAATCAACTTTACTGCAGGCTACTATTGCTGACATCTGGTGCGATGTTTTTCACCGTACAGGGCAATGCACTGCTTTAAGTTCTTTTCACGACTGCCTTCTTTGGTTCATCGTTTCCATTGATAAATGCAGCTGTCAATACCCTGATTTCTTTGCTTCCCATGCTGCTTGTTTTAAAGAAACAGCTAACATAGAAGAAAGCCATGAACAGATGAATGAATATTGGAAACATATTCATAACGGAATGAAACTTATTCTGCAAAAAGATAAAAAAATAAAAGCCGGAATATTTTCAGAGACTTTTACAGAAGATGATTTTATTGATTTTGTATTTTCTAACATTATTTCCGGCTTAAGCGGAAAGGACAAATCCTGCTCCTTCCTGCTAAAGCTAACAGATAAATTATTGTATGACTAAGGAGGTTCTATGATTTCTAAAAAATATTTATTATTTCTTGCCGGAATTGTATGGTCTATTGCCGGCTATAATGTGCTTCATATCGGTTTACAAGCTTATATGGGACATTACTCACCTGTCCTGTTTCTCGGTTCTGCCATAGTATTTCTTATCTTCCAATTTATGATATTTGGCAAACTGGTAAAAAAACACACACGGCGCATTAAGGGATATCAGGAAGCCAAAAAATGGTTCTGGAATTTCTTTGATTTAAAATCTTTCCTGATTATGGCATTTATGATAACCGGAGGAATTCTTATTCGCAATTTAAATCTATGTCCGGAATGGTTCATTGCTTTCTTTTATACCGGACTTGGCGCATCCCTGTTTCTTGCCGGAATCAGCTTTTTTTGCCAGTTCTTTCAGGTATATAAAGAAGCTTTTTAAAAATATACCTACCGTTACTTACTTTCATAAAACAGAAAAGCTATTACACTAAGCGACATATTTCTAATATGTGCCTAATGTAATAGCTCTTTTTTATATAATCATAGTAATCACACGGAACACAAACAGTGCGCATACCACATACATAATCGGATGAATTTTCTTAATCTGACCTGTACATACTTTAATTCCAAACCATGCCAATACGCCAAACATAATTCCGTTTGCAATGGAATATGTAAGAGGCATGATTAAAAATGCCAGATATCCACCTACGCAGTCTGCTGTATCACCTTCAAAATGCATCTTTTTAATAGATGATGCCATGAAAAATCCTACGATAATAAGTGCCGGAGCTGTTGCAAATGCCGGAATCGCAAGAAAAATCGGTGACAAGAACAGAGCAACTAAAAACATAAATCCTGTTGTCAGCGCTGTCAGACCTGTTTTTCCTCCTTCCGCAACACCTGCGCTGGACTCTACAAAACTTGTAATTGTAGAAGTACCCATCATAGAACCTGCTACTGTACCTACCGCATCTGCCATAAGCACACGTCCTACACGAGGAAGCTTACCATCCTCATCCAGAAGATTTGCCTTATCAGCAACACCGATAACTGTTCCGATTGTATCAAACATATCTACAAATAAGAATGAAAATACAATAATTACAAATTGTGATAAGTTCTGTCCAATCCATCCAAAGTCAAATTTAAAGAATGTAGGTGCAATGGACTTCGGAATAAAAGAAGATGCTGTAAAAGAAGGAATTAAGGAAAAAGCTCCTGCTTCCGGATCTACTACATACCATCCTGTTATTTCTGCGCCAATACCTAAAATCCAAGTAATGAGAATCCCCCATAAAATATATCCCTTTACCTGAAAATGATACATAACCGCAGTAATTAATACACCAATCAGACACAATGCCACTCCGGGCTCAGAAAAATCGCCTAATTTTACTAAAGTAGACTCATCTGCTACCACAATACCTGCGCCTTGCAGTCCAAGGAATGCAATAAATAAACCAATACCTGCTGTGATACCGTATTTCAGGTTTGCCGGAATTGCATTTACAATACTCTCACGCACTTTAAAGAAAGATAAAATAATAAAAATAATTCCTTCTACTAAAACTGCTGCAAGCGCAACTTTCCAAGGATCGTCCATCCCCTTTAAATCACCGCCACAAACAGTAAATGCAAAATAGGCATTCAAGCCCATACCTGCGGAAAGGGCAATAGGGTAATTCGCCCAAAAAGCCATGATAAAAGTTGCCAAAGCAGATGCCAATGCTGTTGCTGTAAAGACTGCACCGGAATCCATACCACATACAGGATTTCCCAACAAGCTTGGGTTTACAGCCAGAATATACGCCATTGTAAGAAATGTTGTCATACCTGCCATAATCTCTGTTTTCACAGTGGTATTATGCTCTTTCAGTTTAAAAAATTTCTCCATGATTTTCCTCCTAAAATATGAAATGCTGCAACCTCTTCATTCTATTAGGAAAAACAACTTTCGTCAAGCAATCTGAACAATTTGACAAATTGTTAAACTTTTTTTCAAAAAATTCCCTGTATAAATATTTCTATTCCAATCAACAACAGAATAACTCCACCAAAAATCTGAGATTTTCCTGCCAACTTTGTTCCAAATTTACGTCCAATCATAACACCTGCCGCACAAATCACAAAAGTGACTGCTGCAATCACAAAGACTGCCAAAAACATCATTCCCCAGTTATATTCTGCAATGGTAAAGCCTACTGACAGAGCATCAATAGAAGTGGCAATTCCCTGTATAATAATTTCTGTTGCACCCACAGTCTTTGCCTGTTGTGTATCATCACCTTCATGTCGTCCTTCAAAAATCATTTTTCCACCAATATACCCCAGCAAAATTAAGGCTATCCATGGAATCCACTTTTCAAAAGCTGTAAAATACTGCACAATGGTGTGTACACACAGCCAACCCAGAAAAGGCATAACTCCCTGAAACACAGCAAAAACTCCTGCCATGCCGTACATCTTACCTTTCTTCATTGTAGGTTCACTCAGACCATTTGCCATAGAAACAGAAAAAGCATCCATGGCAAGCCCCACTCCCAGCATTGTATTGTTCAGTAAAAACGGTATCATGTTCTTCCTCCTATTGTAAAATTACTTTCCTATGTAAGAACAAAGAATGTGCTATAGGACATTACAGAGTAATTTCCTATTACATAAAAAAAGACTCATGTATAACCTGACAGTTACACATGAGTCTTGCAATTTAAAGCAAGCCAGACCATAAGGTCAGTATGTTGACTTGCTGCGTATTCTTACGCCTGCTACTCCCTCAAGGAAATCACTTTTGACATTATAATCCTTTTATAAGGAAGAAGCAAGCGTTACTTTTATAAGACAATTCCCGTTAATTCAATGAAAATACCCCAGAAAACGCTGACTCCATAAAGCAAAGCTGCAATCTTTAAATTCTCTTTTATATCTCTATTGCTCTTAAACAACACCAAAATTCCTACACCGGCTCCTGCAAGTAAGCCCGCTATCATCTGCCCAACTCCCAAAATTCCTCCTAAATACATCTGGGTAATAATCACAGATGCAGCACAGTTCGGAATCATTCCAATAAGTGCAGCCAGAAATACTCCGATAATAGGCTGGCGGCTGATCAGTCCTCCTATTTTGTCAGCTCCGATACCTTCCACACAAAATCCAATAGCTGCGGAAACCAGAAAAATAAACAGAACAATCTGCACAGTATGCCAAAGAGCCGATTTTAAAATACTGCCCTGCTCACAATGGCAATGTTCGCTTTCACACAAATCATGAATATCTTTTTCATGATGTTCTTTATGGTTGTGAGAACTTTTCTCATATTTTCGCCACAAAAAGTCAATACTGAAACCAGATACAATACCAATTCCCACTTTCATAGCAAGAACCTTGAAAATCACACTCAAACTGACTGCCTCTGATATGAAAATTGGAAGCATTTCATCTGATGTAGAAAGGAAAATTGCCAAAAGTGTTCCTACAGAGATAACTCCTCCGGCATAAAAACCTGAAGCTGCTGCCGAAAAACCGCACTGGGGAAACGCTCCCAAAATACCACCCATAAGAGGGCCGAATTTGCCGGCTTTCTTTATTATACTTTTGGATTTTTCTTTCGTTTTATGTTCAAGGTACTCCATTAAGAAATACGTCAGAAACAAAAAAGGAATCAATTTGACTGTATCCAGCAAAGCATCTAATAATACATCCAAAATCATGGTAAAAACTCCTTACTTTAAAACTTTAACTACAGAGTTTGAATTTACCACAAATCCTGCGAAAATACAACCCTCCCTTTACTCCAACATAATTTTAATAATTTCTTCATTCGTTCCCTTCATTCCGTCTTTTCCTAATCTGCCCACACTTTTTAAAGTATCTTCAATACCTTTCTTTACAATTCCATCACCGCCGTAGAACTGTTGCCCCTGCATATACATATTATATCCTAAAATTCCCGCTTCAACGGCAAATGCAATTTTCCCTGCACAGGATGCCTTTGCTCCATCACAAATAATTCCTGACACAATTGCCAAAGCATTTACTACTGTATGAATAATCGTTTCATAATCTCCACCGGACAGATAAGCAATTCCTGCCCCCGCCGCTGCTCCTGCATTGATTGCACCACAATATGCAGAAAGTCTTCCTATGGGAGTTCTCTGATGGATAGCAGTTAAATTAGACAATGCCAGAGCACGATATAACTGCTCGTCTGTGGATTTCAGTTCTTTTGCATAAGTAATTACAGGTACAGAAACTGTAATCCCCTGATTTCCGCTTCCTGAATTAATAATAACCGGCAATTCGCAGCCATTCATTCTGGCATCTGAACCAGCTGCTGCCATAGCTGCTGCTCTGGCCTTCAGGCTGTTTGCATCACTGGAAAGAATAACTTTTCCGATATTTGCCCCATAATCTGCTTGCAGCCCTTCCTCTGCAATAGCCATATTGTAAGCAATCTGCCTGTCCAGAATTTCTTTGATATCCTCTACATCTACATGGTTAACATAATCCCAGATATCTTTCATATTCAATAATTTATAATCAGCATTATCCGACGGCATATCATTGATACAATCTGAGCTTTTTAAAATTCTGTGATTATGCTCCACCAGTACTACATTCGTATGAGAGTTGATAATATGTACCTTTGCATAATCTTCACCTTTATACAAAGTAATAATGATATCAAAAATAATTCCTTCATCAAGATGTTCTACAACAATTTCTTTCTCCTGCATGAACTTCTCAATATTTTTAATATCGTCCTTTGAAACGTCAGCAATAACCTCTAACTCCTTATCTGGATTTCCTGCAACAATACCCGCAGAAACGGCTGCCGGAATTCCTTTTAAGTGACCTGTATTAGGTACAATCACGGATTTCACGTTTTTAATGATACTTCCGCTTGTCTGAACAAGAACCCTGTCTGGAATTGCATTTAATTCTCTTTTGGCGATTGATGCCGCATAAGCCAACGCAATCGGCTCTGTACACCCCATCGCCGCCATTAGTTCCTCTTTTAAAATTTGTGTATATGCCTGATATATTTCTTTTCTCTGTTCCATATAGTACTTCCTTTACTCACATTCATGGTTTTCCTTAATTCTATCACGATTTTTTCTAACTGGCTATTCAGTTCTTTATAAGATTCCCCAATATGACATCCTTCTACCGAAAAGAGGTACTGTCCACTTCCACCGTCACATTAATTTCTTATATCTTCTTCATAACGAAGAATTTCTTTTGTAACCGCATCTACGTCCACATCAATCTCTTTGTTTCCATCACGAATTTCTATTTCATATTTCATTTTTCCATTATCACGGTCCAGTTCACATCTTACCACTTCACCTGTGCCGCTGCGCTCCAATGCTGCCTGCTTTGCTTCTTCCTCGCCAATCGCAGGTTCACTGTTCCGGGACTGTTGTGTTTCCTGAGAATCCGGTGTATCTCTTCCCACTCTGTCATCTTCTATCTCACTCTTCAGAATATGTCCCGTATTTCCATCTACCTCAACTTCACAAATATCCTGCCCATTATCAATGGTAAATTCATAAACCACAACTCCGTCATCTCTCTCCGTATCTGACTTTATAATATCACCCTGGAATTCCTGCAAAGCTGCTTTTTCAGCGTCCTCCATGGAAAGCTTTGCCTCTTTTGTCCCGCAGCCGGACAGCAATGTAACTGTAAGCAACCCTAACACTAATTTTTTCATCATGGTTTCCTCCTTGTTTTGATAAGATTTTCACTGAATATTCTGCCCGTAAAATGATTTAATATTGTTCTTTTTAGCTGTATTGTTTTTCCAGATTTAGCAGATACTGCTTTGCCTCCACACCACAGGCAAAACCGGAAATATCTCCGTTTTTGCGAATAACTCTGTGACATGGTACAACAATCATAATAGGATTCCTGCTGTTTGCCTGTCCGATTGCCCGAACTGCCTTTTTATTTCCTATTGCAATGGCAATATCCTCATAGCTTCTTGTTTCTCCATAAGGAATTTTCTGCAATTCCTGCCAGACAGCCTTTTGAAAAGCAGTTCCTTTGCCTTCTACAGGAAGTTCAAAAACTCTTCGTTTACCTGCGAAATACTCATTTAATTGATGATATGCTTCATGTAGAAAGTCCGAATGATGCTCATATTTTTTCATAATCTCACTCTCTGACCGCTGCAGATATAGATTGGTAAGCCGGCTGTTCTCTTCACAAATAGTAAGAAATCCAATAGGGCTTTTAAAGGTATAACTACTTGTCATATTTTTTACCTCCGCTCGATTCTTTTCCAGATTATTAATCTCCTACATATATCTGCACCATTACTTACGATACACATTCAAGAATCTCTCTGCATTTTTGTTGTTCTCCAAGAATAAAAGTATTGTAACACACCATAACAGGGTTTTCTACAGGATTTTGGACGGTTGCTTTGGCAACATAATACCTTTCCGCCGCAATGCAATCCCCACTGAGCATTTTTATTGCACAGGGCCCAATTTCCTATGCAATAAAAGTATACCCCCAAGTTTTTTATCACTTGAGGGTACATTTTATGCCGTTTGTTTTTCAGCCAAATCACGAACTTCTTCCAAAGGTAAGCCTGTCATCTCCGCAATCTCTTCCATTGAATCACGGCCTCGTGCCAGCATCTTCATGGCCATACTTACTGCTTTCTCGTGATTTCCTTCTGCTTTTCCTTCCGCTTTTCCTTTTGCTGCGGCTTCATTTCTCATTTCTTCTAAGAGTTTACACATCTGGCTTCGACCTCCTTCTGTCTCTTTTAAGTTAGGCGTTTGCGAAACGCCTAATGCCGCATAAATACAGCATTTTTTAACTACAAAAAACAAATAACCCCTCACCGGATATGGTATAATAGAG
>URHS01000016.1 GCA_900547685.1 uncultured Blautia sp.
CATACAAAAAAGAATGTGTTGAACAGGGTAAAAAATACTTCTCTGTTGCTTCCGGTGGTGGTACAGGACGTACACTTCACCCAGACAACATGGCTGCAGGTCCGGCTTCCTACGGTATGACAGATACTATGGGACGTATGCACTCTGACGCTCAGTTTGCTGGTTCTTCTTCAGTTCCTGCTCACGTAGAAATGATGGGACTTATCGGTGCTGGTAACAACCCAATGGTTGGTATGACTGTTGCTGTTGCTGTTGCTATCGAAGAAGCTGCAAAAGAAGGAAGATTTTAATTCTCACTTTCTAAAGTAAATACTTAAATGTGAAAGGACTTTGCAAATCTAACTATGATTTGTAAAGTCCTTTTTAAGTCCTACTATCGCCATATATGATAACTTTTTCTTACTAAAACACATATTTAATAAGTTCCATAATCCCCGTAAGTCCCAGACTATATAAAAAGATAGAACCCGGTTTTCCCAAAAGAATTATACAAGTAAATTTTTTTAAAGACATTTTTGTAAGTCCGGCTATGTAACAGAGTAAATCATCTGGTGCTACAGGAAGAAAAATCGCTACAGCAAATGCCTTATCAAAAGCTTTTCCCTTATCCAGCCAGCCAATATATTTGTTATAGTTTTTTTCACCGATGATATGATGAACAAATGGCCTTCCATAGTGTTTTGATAAAAGAAAAGCCAGAATAGAGCCCATGGCTATTCCCACATAATTATATACAAATCCCCACACCGGTCCGAATATCAGCACACCGCCCAGACATCCGATTGCCCCCGGTAAAATAGGAATAACCACTTGTACCATCTGGATAAGAATAAATAATGCAGGAGCAAAAAAGCCAAATCGGTCTAAAAAAGCCTGCAAAGACTCAGAAGATACAAAAAGCCGATTTTCAATTCCATACCAGATAAACCATATCATTCCTGCCATACCTAAAACAGTACATAGATTTAAACACATTGCCGTTTTTGTTTTTTCCATAATAAAACCTCTTTTTTCTCTGCCTGCTCCCGCAGAACTCTGTGATAAAACTTTTTCCATTGCTCTCCTACTGCCTCTGTACTATATCTTAAATGACCTTCATAAGAAGCATGTGCACTTCTCTGATAAAAGTCCGGTTCCTCTTTTAACTGTGTTAAAATCCTGATAAAATCAGAAGTTCCTTTTCCTCGCAAAGCATAATCAAACAAAATCGGATCATAAATAGAAAGATCTCGAACCAGAACCGGCAAAGCACAGTTCATTGACTCCAAAATTGTCATAGGAAACAGCTCTTCATAAGATGGTAAAAACATAACATCTGCCATATTGTAAACTTCATTCATTTTTTCCCTATCTACAATCCCTAAAAACTTTATATTTTTGGGTGCATGCTTCATAGCTTCCCTTATTTCCTCATATCCTTCTGAAATCTTCCCGAAAGAAAATCCTCCTGCCCAGACAAACTGACAATCCGGCATTTTTCTTGCAATTTCAATAAATTCCAGTACTCCTTTTCGCTTTTGCAGCTGTCCTACACATAATACTGTAAATGTATCTTTCTCAATTTTACATTTCTTCCGAATTGCACCTCTTTTTTCTGTACTTAAAGGATAAAAATTCTTCTCTGAAACAACGTTGGGAATATAAGTTACTTTTTCTCTGGGTATACCGTAATCCGCTAATTTATCAATAAAAACCGGATTAACAGTAACCAGATAATCCATCTTTTTATAAAAAGATATCATATATTTATAAAAAGTATTTTTCGCAACTCTTGGAAGCGAAATACTGTTTTCCACTGTTTCCGGAAGAAAATGTACATATCCTACTAAAGCGCTTTGTTTTCTCTTTGCCGGAATAGAAAAATAATATTCTGGATTAATAGAATGATAATGCACGATATCACAGGGTACTTTTGTATTTTCTAAAATAGCAGCTTCCTTTTTCATTACTTGTTTTGCCAACGCTACCTGCTCATCATGAGCAGAGAGTACTCCTTGTCCCTTTACCATATCTGCTTTTGATAACATATTTATTTTTTTCATTCTTTTCATGCTCCTCTCTTTAATATTCCTTTTCTGTTCCATAAAATTCTGTTATAAACTCTGTGAACCCACGCAGAATCTTCTTTTTCTCTCTCCTGACGTTTTAATACTTCTTTATATAATCTTTCTGCCATGGTACAGAAATTCCATGTAGAATAGAGATAAGCTGTTTCTTTTGCTCTTAATCCCATTTCTTCCTTTCTTGCTTCATCTTCCAGAATATATTCTAAATGCATTTTGAAATATTCATAAGTTTCATACTGAAAACCATTATATCCATCTGTAATTACCTGTTTTAAACATTCATCCTTACGGCATAGAGCCGGTCTTCCGCTGGCTAAAGCTTCGATATAAGTAATTCCCTGTGTTTCGCTGTTAGAAGCACATACAAAAACATCTCCCAGCTGATAATAAATTCCCACATCCTGAGGATTTACCATACCTGTAAAAATCACCTTTCCTGTCAGAGATAAGTTCTTACTGATTTTTTCCAGACGTTCTCTGTCAGGGCCGTCCCCTACAATCAAAAGTGTTAAGTTCTCTTTTTCTTCTTCATATACAAGACGGGCAAAATAATTTAAAATTTCCTCCAGGTTTTTCTCTTTTGCCAACCTTCCCACACTGACAAGTACCTTATTTTCAAGAGGAATATTCCATTGTTTCTTCAAGTTTTCACATTCTCTTTTTGACATTCTGCTTTGGAAATTTTTCAAATCAATGCCTGTAGGTATAACAGAAATAGGTTCTTCTACTTCATACTTTTCCAAAATTTTTTCTACTTTTTCCGTAGGCACAATCACCTGATCTGTTTTATTTAAAATACTCTTGGAAAACTGTGCAACTATTTTTTTCTCAAAGGCTGCTCCCAATTTATTAGAAGATAATCCACCGGGAAGATAATGAATATAGTCTTCATAAATCGTATGATAAGTATGCAACAATGGGCATTTACATCTTTTACTGATTTTCACTGCATAGGAAAAAGTCATAAATTCACACTGTGAATGTACAATATCCGGTTTCCAGTCAATTAATTCTTGAACAAGCCCTTCCAAGTGAGGAAGAGTTGCTCTGGCATTTGGATAAATCATTTCCAGATTTAAAGATTTTATGTAATACACATCTTCTTTTCTATATGACTGATAAGTCGGTGACAATGTAAGCACTTTTACTTCATGTCCTCTTTCTTCTAACTCTTTTTTTAAATTCACAACGGATGTCACTACTCCATTCACAATCGGCTTGTACCAATCACTGGTTAATAATATCTTCATAAGAGTTCCCCCTTTTGTCTTCTTTTAAGTTATTCATATCTTAATAGAGATATTTAAAGAGAACAGCCATAGCTTTTTAAAGTTTTTCTAAAGATTAAAAAAAGAATTCTGCAAATAAGAATTCTCCGCCTGCGGTAAACATAAAAAGAACCACAAGTTTCCTATAAGAAGAAAACTTATGGTTCTTTTCCTTAGTCTAATTGAATTTCTGCTAATTCAGCCGGTGGCAACTGTTTAGAAGATGCCTGCTGATACTTTTTCAATTCTGCAGAAGCTTTACTAAATGGTATATTCGTTCCGGCTCCTGCCATACAGCCTCCCGGACATCCCATACCTTCAATCATACATCCTTTTAATTTTCCTGCTTTAGCTTTTGTCAGAAGCTTTTTACATTCACTTAATCCCTCTGCATGCTCAATATAAACCTCCACTTCAGGATAATATTCTTTCAGACAATCTCCTACTGCACTGGAAACGCCTCCGGAAACAGCATAACCTCTTCCTGCAGCTGTGGCATTATGGAAGGAGCTGTCACCTTCACACTCTTTCGGATTAATTTCTTTTGCTTCAAACATTCCTGCCAATTCTTCAAATGTGATAACAAAATCTACGTCACTTCTTACACTTGTTCTTGAAGCTTCCAGCTTTTTCGATGCACATGGACCGATAAACACCACCTGTGCATCCGGATATTCCTTTTTAATGGTTCTGGCAGTCGCTACCATAGGTGTCAATTCCTGAGAAATGTTTTCAATCATATCCGGGAAAAACTTTTTCGCCATCATAATCCAAGATGGACAACAGGAAGTAAGTAAAAACGGAAGCTCTCCTGTGCTGACTTTTTCTGCATAGTGATGCGCTTCTGCTACCGCTCCAATGTCGGCACCTAAAGCTACTTCATAAACCTCTGAAAATCCCAATTTCAAAAGCGCTGCTTTTAATTTTCTCGGAGTTACTTCCTCTCCAAACTGTCCTACAAAAGCCGGTGCAATCTCTGCAATAATCTGTTTTCCTTCTTTTAATGCATGAGCAAGTTGAAAAATCTGAGATTTATCAGAAATAGCCCCAAATGGACAGCTTACCATACACATACCACAGGAAACACATTTTTCGTTATTAATGGTAGCCCTTCCCATTTCGTCACTTTCAATGGCATTGACACCACAAGCTCTGGCACAAGGACGCTCTTTCTTTGCAATGGCATCATAAGGACAAACACTTTTACACTTTCCGCATTTAATACACTTTTCCTGATCAATCACAGATTTTCCTTTTACTATAGAAATTGCTCCTTTGGGGCAAACTTCCTTACAGGGATGAGCTACACATCCTCTGCACATATTGGAAACTTCATACATTTTTGTTTCACAGGCATCACAAGCAGAAGGAATTACCTGCATTAGCGGCGGCTCATAATATTTTTCATCAATATTGCTGGCCTCTAAACCGGAAGTAATATGAACCGCTGTATTTTCCGGTCTTAAAGACATTCCCATTGCCAGACGTACTCGTTCACTGGCCACTGCCCTTTCTCGATAAATACTCTCTCTATAAGTAGCCCTTTCTTTTACGATTTTATAAGGTATTGCTTCAATATCTGCTACCAGTGTTTCATCTGATGACTGAAAACCGACCTTTGCAATTTCTTTAAATACTTTTCGGCGAATCCGTTTTACGTTTGTATCTAAACCTCTCATTTTATATTCCTTTCAATATTTATTTCCAGCACAGCAGTCATACCTATTTTCCCAAAAGATTGCAAGAAAATTCAGGTATTTTATTTCATACAATTACAATTTATGGTATACTCGTAAATTAAGATATCAAGATGTACCTTAAAAATCAAACAGAAAGGATTTTGTATGAAAACAAATTTTTCTTTATCAAAGAGACAGTTACTTCCTCCTATACTGAATTCAGGTGCTTTAAAATGGATTGCACTGATTACTATGCTGATCGATCATATAGGCGCTATTCTATTAGAAAGAGGTGTTATTTCCGCTTATAATCAAGGATTATCCTCTGCACTTTCTTATGATGCCAGTATTTTCTTTTCAAAAATGGATTTTATTCTTCGACAAATCGGACGAATTTCTTTTCCTATCTTTTGTTTTCTCCTTGTAGAAGGATTTTATCATACTTCAAATAAAAAGAAATATGCCCTGCGTCTTTTGCTGTTTGCCTGTATTTCAGAAATCCCATTTGATTTATGCTTTCGGGGAAAAATATTGGAATTTTCCTATCAAAATGTCATGTTCACTTTGCTTATTGGTTTTCTGACTATGTGGGCAATAGAAATCTTAAAAGAAAAAAAAGAACTCCTCGGTATCGTTCCTGCTGTCCTTGGAATTTTAACCGGATTTCTCTTTCAGGCAGATTATAATTGGAAAGGAATTGTCCTTATACTTGTTTTATATGTTTTTTATTTCTATCCTGTGGAAAAAACCATTGCGGGATGTCTGGCGTTATATTGGGAGGCAACAGCGTGTCTGGCTTTTATTCCGATAAACCTTTATAATCATAAAAAGGGAAACGAACCGAAATATTTCTTTTACTTTTTCTATCCGGTCCATCTCCTTATTCTGTTTCTTATTCGATATGCTCTCTTTGGTCTTCCGGCAATGTCATAAGTATCTTACACTTCTGTCTTCGAGGCTGCCACAACAGCCTCGGCTCTTTTCTTTGTTGATAGGGAAATGTTTTTATAAATCTTCTGCTTTATATATGAAATATCCCTCATAATAGTAACTATGGTCTATTCCCTTCATATACACTTCTCTGTTTTCTACTTTATCAGTCAAAGCCTGTTTCAATATATATTTTATTTCAATATCTTTTATCGGACTTCTTTCCATTGCAAGTAGATAATCTTCTTTATCAACAACACTCCAGTCAATAACCATGTTTAACTCTTTTTTCAAAATTAAATCAAGCCATATTCTTGTGCTTCTGCCATTCCCATCTCGGAATGGATGCGCTATATTCATCTCTACATATTTTTCAATAATTTCATCAAAAGTTGACTGCGGCATCTTCTCAATATTTTCAATAGCTGCCTGTAAATACATTACTGGTGCAAATCGAAAATTTCCTTTTGCAACATTTACAGTTCGTACTTTTCCTGCAAACTCATATATCTCACCAAATAAATATTTGTGAATGGCTGCAAGCATCTGAAATGTTCCTACTTCATAATTATCCAAATATCCATTTTCAAATAATTCAACTGCTTTTTTCTTACTTATCTTTTCTTCCATTCTGGCTAATTCTGTGGAGTCTGTGATATTCAATTTATTGTCTAAAGTCATATTTTCCCCTTTCGCCCTAATATAACTTCGGAATAGTGCCTTATGTAATTGCACTAATAATTCTTTTGCCAAACAGCTTCATATCTATTGACAGTATTCCCTTCCCATATACTTCATGATTATACTTTTCAATCTCAACAGTATATCCTAAGCCTTGATACGTTCCTGAACCACTTTCATCGACAATATCCTTTGGGACAACAAATATCGGCTCTTCAAAGGAAGAACATCGAAAATAATCTGTGAGAAACATAGTACCCCATAAAGCAGCTAATACAATAATAATTGTTAAACAAATATTTTTTAACTTTTTCATCTGCTCACCCTCTTAGCATATCGAATAATAGGTTTCTGCACTAATATTTTTTAATGGTCTTTAAATAAGTTCCCACAAGAAAGCTGATAATTGTAACGCTAATTACCAAATAAAGAGGTTCAAAATAGTTCATATAACCATCTGTTCCCGAATTGATAAAACTTGCAATTCCGGTCATTACAACATATAATGCCAATAAAACTATAATATTTTTCAGCATTTTCAGAAACAGCGCTTTCGTGGATTTTGTTTTATAAAACCCAAAATACCAGCAATCCAGTGCAAAAACAAAAGCAAGGGCATATCCCAATACATTTTTTACATTATATAGTCCCATTCGTATCTGCATCGTACTTTCTGATACACTCTGCCCGCTTAATCGAGTACCTGAAAATATCATATATATTTCCAGCATACACCAAAGACAATAAAATCCAATCATAGAATAAGTTAAAATCTTCTCTTTCTTCATTGAAATACCCTCTTTACCTTCTCCGAAAGGATTATAAGCTTGCCATTTTCAGTTTTGGACGATATCCTTCTTCCTCCAATGCTTTCATAATTTCCTGCTTATGCTCTGTACCAAAAGCTTCCAAAGTGATTTTTAATTCCACTGCTGCTGTTCTGTTAGTGCTTACAAACTGATTATGCTCCAGTTTAATAACATTACCCTGATGTTTTGCAATCACAGCGGCTACACGCACCAGTTCACCCGGTTTATCCGGCAAGAGTACAGAAACAGTGAAAATTCTGTCTCTGGCAATCAATCCGTTTTGTACCACAGATGCCATGGTAATCACATCCATATTTCCACCACTTAAAATAGATACAACCTTTTTATTCTGGAATTTCAGATGTTTCAATGCTGCTACAGTAAGAAGTCCTGAATTTTCTACAATCATCTTGTGGTTCTCTACCATATCCAAAAAGGCAACAACCAGTTCTTCATCTTTTACTGTGATGATTTCGTCTACATTCTTCTGAATATATGGGAAAATTTTCTCTCCCGGACGTTTTACTGCAGTACCATCTGCAATTGTATTAACATTTGGAAGTGTCATAACTTCACCATTTAAGATAGATGCCTGCATACAATTTGCACCTTCCGGCTCTACCCCAATTACTTTAATATTAGGATTTAGAAGCTTTACTAAAGTAGAAACACCTGTTGCCAGACCACCGCCTCCAATGGGTACTAAAACATAATCCACCAATGGAAGTTCTTTGATAATCTCCATAGCAATGGTCCCCTGACCGGTTGCAACAGCAGGATCATCAAAAGGATGGATAAAAGTATATCCGTGCTTATCTGCCAGCTCATAAGCATGGGCACACGCCTCATCATACACGTCACCATGAAGAATAACTTCTGCTCCGTAGCTTTTTGTTCTCTCTACTTTAATCAGTGGTGTAGTAGTTGGCATTACAATGACTGCTTTTGCACCAAAAGCTTTTGCGGCATAGGCCACGCCTTGTGCATGATTTCCCGCAGATGCTGTAATCAAACCTTTTGCTCTTTCTTCTTCAGAGAGTGTACTAATTTTATAATAAGCTCCTCTGATTTTATAAGCGCCTGTCACCTGCATATTTTCCGGTTTTAAATAGACCTTGTTTCCTGTGCTTTTACTGAAATAATCACTGTATACAAGTTTTGTTTCCTGTGTTACCTGTTTTACCACTTCTGAGGCTTCTTCAAATTTTTCTAATGTAAGCATTATGCATTCCCCACTCTCTTTTAATCTTCTTGTGTACTATTTTCCATATTAAATAGGGCATTTACAAATTCATCGGAATTAAATTTCTGCAAATCGTCAATGCTTTCTCCCACTCCGATATATTTTACCGGAATATCTAATTCTGACTGAATTGCCACTGCAATACCGCCTTTTGCTGTACCATCCAGTTTTGTAAGAATAATTCCTGTAACATTTGCTACTTCATTAAACTGACGTGCCTGAGCCAGTGCATTCTGTCCTGTTGTACCGTCTAAAACAACTAAGGTTTCCAGATATGCTTCCGGATATTCTTTCTCAATAATACGGTAAATCTTACGAAGTTCTTCCATAAGATTTTTCTTATTGTGAAGTCTTCCTGCTGTATCACAAATCAACACATCTGCATTTCTGGCTTTTGTAGCTGCAATAGCATCATATACTACAGAAGCCGGATCTGCTCCATCCTGACCGCCGATAAGTTCCACACCTGCTCGGTTTGCCCACTGAATAAGCTGTTCGCCTGCTGCTGCACGGAAGGTATCAGCTGCTGCCATAATAACTTTCTTACCCTGTCCTTTCAGCTTTCCTGCCAGTTTTCCAACAGAAGTAGTCTTGCCCACTCCGTTGACACCGATTACTAAAATAACAGATTTGCGGTTTTCAAACTCATAAGCAGTCTCTCCTACCTGCATCTGCTCCTTAATACTATCCATAAGAAGCTTTTTACATTCCATAGGTTCTTTGATATGTTGCTTTGACACCTGTTCTTTCAAACGCTCAATAATGGCTGTTGTGGTATTAATACCAAGATCGCCCATTACTAAAATTTCTTCAATTTCTTCATAAAAATCATCATCAATGCTGGAATATCCACTGAAAATAGAGTCAATTCCTGAAACAATACTTTCTCTTGTTTTAGAAAGTCCCTCTACCAGTCGCTTAAAAAATCCCTTCTTTTCTTTTCCTTCTGCCATTCTTACCTCCTATTTATCCAAGTCATTTTCAATAAGGTCTACGGATACCAGCGTTGACACACCTTTTTCCTGCATAGTAATACCATACAAACGGTCTGCAGCTGTCATCGTTCCTCTTCTATGTGTTATAATAATAAACTGTGTATTCTTTGTCAACTTATGAAGATATTTTGCATATCTTGTGACATTAGAATCATCAAGAGCAGCTTCAATCTCATCCAACAGACAGAATGGAGATGGCTTCAGATTTTGGATGGCAAATAAAAGAGCAATCGCTGTCAATGCTTTCTCTCCCCCGGAAAGCTGCATCATATTTTGCAGTTTCTTTCCCGGTGGCTGAGAAATAATACGAATTCCTGCCTCCAAAATATCTTCTTCTTCATCAAGCTCCAGTGTACCTTTTCCGCCTCCGAAAAGCTCTTTAAATGCCTTGTCAAATTCTATACGGATTTGTCCGAATTTTTCTTCAAACTGACGGCGCATTCCAGTATCCAACTCATTGATAATTCCCTGCAAAGTCTCTTCTGCCTGAACTAAATCATCATGCTGAGTCTTCATAAAAATATGACGCTCGGAAAGTTCTTTGTATTCTTCAATGGCATTGACATTGACATTACCTAATTGTCTGATTTCACTTCTCATATTGGAAATGGCACTTTTTATTTCTGCCCTTTCCTGCAGTTCATCCGGCATATCAATCAGCGCCTGACTATATGTAATCTCGTATTCTTCCCACATATAGTTTACCTGAGCTTCCTGATTTTCTTCCAGCTTTTCCTTCTGTCCCAACAAACGATAACTTTCCTTGTCCAATAAATTCATTCTTGCAGATAATTCATCTCTCTTTGAGAAAAATGCCTTATGCTCCTGTGTCAGTTTCTCTTTTTTCAAAAGTGATTCCTGCAATTTTTCTTTATCTTGTTCTTCCTCTTTCGATACAAGTTCTATATCCTGACGAATTTTCACAATCTCTGCTTCTTTTTTCACGGCTTCTTCTTTGCCATCTTCCATTCCTGCAAAAAGAGCTTCTTTCTGATTGATTAGACTTTCCAGTTCTTCCCGAATACGCCTCAGGTTCTCCTGAATAAAGCCTTTTCTGGAAGTAATGCCGGCTCCTTCCAACTGACTGTTTTCCAGTTCTTTGGAAATATCCCTCTCTTGCTTTTTCTTGTTTTCTAATTCTTCCTGCTTTTCATTAATAGATTTCTCCAATGCAGTTTCCTGACTGGAGCTAGCTTCCATTTCCAACTGAATAGACTGGCTGTTTTCCTCAATTTCTTTTGTCTGCTTTTCAAGCTCTGCACTTTCTCTTTTTAAATTCTCATATCCCAGCTTAATCTCTGCTCTTTTATCTGACATGGAATTTAAGTTCATCTGTACGGTATTTTCCTGAATATACTGTTCTTGTAAACTTTCCTGTGTATGGGCTGCTTCATCTCGAAAATGATTTCGCTTGTTTCGATATTCTTCCAACGCTCCCTGCAATTTTTCAATATTTAACTTCAGTTTATCTACATTTCCATGAAGCTCATCAATTTCCCTTCGTCTTCCCAGAAGATTGCTGTTATTTTTAAAAGCACCACCTGTAAGAGAACCACCGGGATTTAAAGATTCTCCTTCTATAGTAACCATACGAATGGTATACTGATATTTTTTTGCAATAGCAATTCCATGATCAATATGATCTATCACCAAAGTTCTGCCCAAAAGATAATTTGCTAACCCTTCATACTCTGCTTCTACCTGTACCAGATCACTGGCAACTCCGATTACCCCCGGTTCTTTTAATGCTGCTGGATTATTAAAGGTCTTTTTATTCTTCATACTGGTAAGAGGAAGAAAGGTAGCACGACCATACTTGTTTTTTTTCAGAAATTCAATCATTTCCTTTGCTGTATTCTCATTGTCTGTAACAATATTCTGAATACTTCCGCCTAAAGCTGTTTCAATGGCTGTCTCATAATTTTTGTCTACTTTTAAAAGGTCTGCCACAACACCTTTAATTCCGGAAACATTTTTCTTTTGCTCCATAACTCGGCGAATACTGTTTCCATAGCCATCATAACGTTCTGTGATATTTTTCAAAGACTCCAATCTGGAGGCTTCTCTGTGATAAGCTGTCTTTTCATTTTCCAGCTGCTGTGTGGCTCTTGAAATTTCTGCCTGATATTTTTTAATCTGGTCTTCACAGCGGTTGCCCTGACGGATAAGCTTTTCAATGGTCTCTTCAATTTCCTGTTTCTGTGCCTTATACTGCTCCTCGGAAGCCTCAAGCTGTGCAGCTTCACTTCGCAAAGTCAAATTTTTCTGATTTAAAGCTACCTTTCGAATGGAAATCTGCTCCATCATCGTATCATAACGCTGCAGCTTTCCTTTGATAGAAGCCCTTTGATTTAAAATTTCAATAATCTCATTTTTACCTGCTTCAATGGCTTCTTCTAAATTATGAATTTCAATAGCAATTCCCTTAAATGCTTCCTGAGCCTGAGACTGCATCTTTGAGAATTCTGCTGACTTTTCCTCTAACTGTGATTTTTCTTCCAGATAACTCTGTTCTTCTTTCTTTCTCTTTTCAATATCCCCTTCCAAAGCAAGGGCTCTTTCCTGATACTGGGTTTCATTTTGCTTTGCAGAATGAATTTGTTCTTGTAAAAGGTGGATTTGATTTTCCAATGTCTGTTTTTCCAGAGTTTTCTGTGTAGACTGCTCTCTTGATTTCTGAATTTCTTCTTCCAAAATTTCCAGTTCTTTTTCTAAATTCTCATATTCTGTCTTCGTCACATCAAAGCTTTTACAGGTTTCTTCTAAATCAGACTGAGCAATCTCATATTTTTCTTCCACAGCCTTTAACTGTTCCCGTATTCTTGCCATTTCCACTAAAAACATCTGGATATCAAGCTGCTTTAAGGCTTCTTTTTTCTTCAGATACACCTTAGCTGTCTCTGCCTGCTTTTCCAAAGGTGCTAACTGTCTTGTAAGCTCTGATAGGATATCATTGACACGTGTAAGATTTTGCTGTTCTTCTTCCAACTTTTTGATAGCTGTATTCTTTCTTCTTTTAAATTTTACAATCCCGGCTGCCTCATCAAAAAGTTCTCGTCTTTCTTCCGGTTTTCCACTTAATATTTTATCAATTTGTCCTTGTCCGATAATGGAATATCCTTCTTTTCCGATACCCGTATCATAGAAAAGCTCATTTACATCTTTTAAACGACAGGATGTTCCATTTAAAAGGTATTCGCTTTCCCCTGAGCGGTACAGTCTTCGGGCAATAGTAACTTCCTGATAATCAATAGGTAATTTATGGTCGCTGTTATCCAGTGTAATCGCCACATAAGCAAAACCCAAAGGTTTTCTCGTCTCTGTTCCTGAGAAAATAACATCCTGCATGTTACCCCCTCGAAGCTGCTTGGCGCTTTGTTCACCTAAAACCCAACGCACTGCATCGCCTACATTACTTTTTCCACTTCCATTTGGGCCTACAATTCCCGTAATTCCATTATGAAATTCAAATGTAATTTTATTGGCAAAAGACTTAAAGCCCTGCACCTCAATACTTTTTAAATACATAAGTCTCCCTTTTCATCTCTCAGCTTTTTAATAGCACAGTAGGCTGCCTGCTGCTCTGCTGCCTTCTTTGTATGACCGCAGCCTTCTCCCAGTTTTCTATCACCCAGAAGCGCTTCCACATAGAAAGATTTATTATGGTCCGGTCCTTCTTCTTTCACCAATACATATTGTACATCCTCTTCATACTCTGCCTGTACAATTTCCTGAAGTGTAGTCTTGCTATCATAAAAGAGCTGTTTATTCTCAATATCATTTAAGATATATTTATGAATAAACTCTTTTGCATTAGCAAAACCGCCATCCAGATAAATTGCTCCAATCAACGCTTCCATTGCATCTGAAATAATGGAATTTCTGTTTCTTCCACCTGTCGCTTCCTCTCCTTTACCTAAAAGTAAATAATCTCCCAAAGAAATTTCCTTTGCACAAAGAGCAAGCGTAGGCTCACATACAATGCTGGCACGTTTCTTTGTCAGCTTTCCTTCCGGTAAATCTGCATATTGATAAAACAAAAATTCACTGGAAGTCAGCTCTAATACCGCATCCCCTAAAAATTCCAGTCTTTCATTATTCCCTTTATAAGCAATATGGTGTTCGTTGGCATAAGAACTGTGAGTCAATGCATTAATTAAAAGGTCAAAATTTTCAAACTCATATCCGATTTTTTTCTCCAGTTCCAAAAATTTTTTTGAATTCTTCATATCTGCTCCTTTTATTCTTTTTCTTTATGATACAAAAATGTCCTCCCTTCATCAGAATACTTCTGACTTTACGGGAAGACATTTCGCTTTTACCCGATTAAACGCTTAATCTGTTCTACTGCATCTCCAACAGAAACAATCTGCTCTACTTCTTCTGTTGGGATTTCAATATCAAATTCTTCCTCGATACCCATCACAATTTGGAAAATATCCAGAGAGTCGGCACCCAAATCATCTACAAATGTGGTATCCCAAGTTACTTCCTCTGTATCCACATTTAAAACCTCTGCTATTATCTTCTGTAATTTTTCCAATTCCATGATATATCCTCCTAAATCTCCTCTTTTTTCTCTTGTACAGCAACCAGATTTTCACCTATACGCTGGCTGATATGCTGTTCTTTAAATGAAATACACTGAATAATGGCATTTTTAAATTCTGTTTCTTTTGAATTGCCATGACATTTCACTACCAGACCTTTTAAACCTAAAAGCGGTGCGCCTCCATACTGACTGGCATCAAAAGATTTCAATGTTTTTTTCAGGGCAGGCTTTACAAGAAGAGCCCCCATTTTACTGCGGAAGCTGGACATCATACTTCCTTTGATTTTTGATATCAAAGTAGCTCCCAAACCTTCATACAGCTTTAAAATTACATTTCCTACAAAAGCTTCTGATACAATAACATCTGCTGCTCCTGCCGGAATTTCTCTCGCCTCAATACTGCCGATAAAATTAATATCCTTGCATTCTTTCAGCAGAGGATAAGTTTCTTTTACCAGAGCATTTCCTTTTTCTTCTTCTACACCAATATTTACAATTCCCACTCTGGGATTTTTTACTCCCATAACGTGTTCCATATAAATAGAACCCATACGGGCAAACTGCACCAAATGAGAAGCTCTCGCATCTACATTTGCTCCACAGTCAATAAGTAAAGATACTCCGTCTTTCGTTGGAATAAGGGGAGCTAAAGGAGCTCTTTCTACCCCTTTAATCCTTCCTACAATTGTAGTACCGCCTACCAGTATTGCTCCTGAACTTCCTGCAGATACAAAGGCATCTGTTTCACCCTGTCTTACCAGCTTCATTCCTACTACAATCGAAGAATTTTTCTTTCCACGAATAGCGGCTACCGGCGGTTCTCCTGTTTCAATTACTTCGCTTGCTCCTACAATGTGAATTTTCTCCTTAGGATAGGTACAGGATGATAATTCTTTTTCTAAAACTTCCTGCTTTCCTACCAAAAAGACTTCCACATTTTCCTTTTCATTTACAGCAGCTACTGCGCCTTTAATTGCTTCAGAAGGAGCATAATCACCACCCATGGCATCTACAGCCACTTTTGTCATTTCTTCCATGTTCTGCCTCCTGTTATATCTAACATGATTTTACTAAACATCTATAAAAAATGCAAGGACTCTCCTAAGAGAATCCTTGAAAACATCATAATTTTAAATTATTCTGTCGGCTGCTCCTCCGGTGGTGTACTTTCCTCTGTTGTTTCGCTTCCTTCGGCTGCCTCGCCCTCTGCTGTTTCATCGGAAGCTGCTGCATCTTCTGTCGGTGTTTCTTCCGGAGTTGTCTCTTCTGTCGGCGTTTCTTCCGGAGCTTCTTCTGATACAATTATTTCCATAGTTTCACTGGTCACTCTGTTTGTAGAACTTCCAATGGTGTTAATGGCAACCACATAATAATAAACAGTACCTACTTCATTGGTAGGCGGCGTAAATGTACTGGAAGTTTCTCCCTCAATCACTGTACCGCCACCATTCGTATTCGTAAGACTTTTATACCACTGATAGGAAATTGTTCCGTTATCAGAAGCCGTTGCTTCTACCTGCAATGCCTCTGCTTCTGTATCTTTTATATAAGTAACAGAACCGCTTAAATTTGTTGTCCATTGTGGTTTTTCTACCGGTACTTCCGGCTCTGCCTCCTTTTTCTCTTCCTCTTTACTTTCTTCTTTTTTTGAGTCAGATTTTTCTAATACTTTATCAAATATCTTTTCAGCTTTACAACCGGTCATAGGAAGTGCCATACATCCAATCGTTAAGACAACCATTCCTTTTTTCAGCCATTTGTTTTTCACTGTTTTTTCCTCCTTAGACAAATAACTCTCTGCGCTTCTTATATTAACTTATTTTTTCAAAAATCGCAAGTTTTTCTTTCTAAATATTACATAAATATTACATTTTTTTGTTTCCTTCTGTTGTCTCCGGAAATTCCATTCATACAAAATATAGCTTTACTTTCTCACATAGTTTTGAATAAATTCGATCTACAAACCATTTTTCTGTTGATTTCTTGCTGATTTCATTTACATCAATCCATCCAATCTGACTATTTTCATCTGCCTTAATTCGAATTGGAGCTTCTGTACTTGCTTCCAGCAAATACGTCACATTTAAGTGTAGATGTGAAGATACATATTCTCCTCTTTTTTCATGTCCATCTACAGTTAATATTTCCAAAGAAAACACATCATTTGATAGAAATTCAACATCTGTTAATCCACTTTCCTCCTCGATTTCTTTTAAAATTACCTGTTTCAAATTTGCATTTCCGTCAGCATGACCTCCAAGCCATGCCCAAGACTGGTAAATATTATGATATGCCATTAAAACCTTTTGACGGTCTTTATTTACAATCCACGCAGATACTGTAAAATGGGCATTCTTATTATTCCTCGTCAAAATAAATTCCGATGCACAAATCTGCCTTAAAATTTCTCCTTTATCTTTTTCTTCTTGCTCGTTAAAAGGCTGATACTTTTCTATCTGTTTTTTTAAATTTAAAAGCGCTTTCATACTATTTTCCTCGTTTCTCTATAAAAATATTTTTCTATATACATCTAAAGGGATTGAGCATGGCTGTCTGCTCAATCCCTTCTAAATTTATCTTTATGCAGTTCTTTTTAACGGTCTGAATACTCCTGTCTGCTCAATTACTTTTGTAATACTAAAGAAGATAAAAGAGTCAATCGGCCACATAATTACATTCTTTAATGCACGCATAGGCAGTAATGCAAGAAATCCTTTTCCGTAAAGCATATCCAGCCACAACGTACTTAAAATAACGTTTACTACTAAAAATACAACAAATTTTGCAAGTAATACTCTTTTTAAAGTTAATTTCTTTTTATAGTAGAAAGAACCATAAATCAGAGATGCTAAGATTGCATTAAATGTAAAACCAAAGAAAAACGGTCCATCAGGCTTCATAAAATATTTTATAATATCCAAAATTCCTGCAAACAATCCTCCGGTAACAGGGCCAAATAAGTAATCTACCAACTGATTTGGAATTCCGGAAAAACCGATTTTAATATATGGCCCAATGGTAATGGACGCCACCTGATTTAAAATTAAAGATAAAGCTGCAAACATGGCACATACAGATAATGCCTGAACTTTCTTCAGCTCATTTGCTGAAGACAAAAAAATGTTCTCTTTAGAATTATTTTTGAACATAAAAAAAATACCTCCTTCATCAAAACTACCACAATAGGAGATAATCTCAGCCTTATCTTCTGTTGCAGCGAGATGCGAGTTTGTATACCGTAAGATTTACCTTTTCGTCCTTCCAGCAACTCTCTATCCGGAGGGCACTTTACGCATACAAATCTACTCTGCAGTTTTTTCTTACCTAACTATAATAATAGATACAGATAAAAAAAGCAATGAAAATTTTATTTATTTTTAATATTTCTAAAATATGGAATTACTGTAAATAAATAAGAAGCTGTTACATTAAGTGTTTATCAAGAAATAATTCATACTTAATGTAACAGCCATTTTCCTATCAATCAAGGCTTAATTTTTTCTATTTTACACCCAAAGTCAAAATTTCAAATGGTTTCAATACTACATGATACATTCCATCTGCACTTACTTCCAAAGTTTCTTTTTCTTCCTCAATGACATTACTCTTATACATTTTTTCCATCCAGTTCTGTTTCTGAATTTGAATTTCACGAGGTAATTCTGTAACATTTACAAAACGAACCATGATGTCAGATCCATCTTCCTGCTGTTTCAGTCCACTGAAATTTACGCCTTCTCCTGTCCAGTTGAAAAATCCTTTTTCCTGTGGATTAACACCTGCATGGATACCCGTAGGAACTGCCATCAGCTCATTCTGGAACTGATATCCCAATGTATAAGCATTGAGTCTTTCACCATCTGCAAATGGCAGAATTTCATAAGAAAGTGTATAAGTTCCCTGCATCTGTGCTTTTGGAGTTGGGAAATATCCCCAGTCTCCCAATTCACCTACACAACGAAGGAGAGTAACTGCAATGGCATTTTCCATATCCGGCAATACCTCATACTCATAAAGACCGTGGTTTGCAACCAGCATACCATCTTTCTCATCCTGCATTGCCACAAAGCTCTGCTGACGGTCACATCCACTTGGGTTTTCCCACTGTTTACTGTGACGATTATTTCGTTCTACTACTTCAAAAGCAGAATCTGCAAAATGAGTATCTGCTTTCAGTCCTGTTGGAATTACAACACGAACTCTGTGGTCTTTTGCTGTATTGTGAATAGTTGTCTGTACTTTCAGACTCTTGGAAGATGCCTGCAAAGTCAATTCTGTTTCGATTGCCAGCTCAACCATCTTATCACTGCGGCCGATATGGCGGTTATAGCACTCTTGGAAGGATTTCTGTGCAATTTCCAATTCTTTTGCAGCACTTTCCGGTACTTCTATGCTCTGGCAAATATGGTATTTTGCACAGAATGGAGTATCCTCTGTAAGAGTGATTTTTGCCGGTTTATTCTGTGTTGTAATCGCCTGACCGTTTGTATCCTGCACATAAATGTATTCGTTTCCGATATCACCGGTATCTTCATAATATCCAATCTGTGAATATACACGTCCTGTTTTCAGGTTTGTAAGTGTATAGCTTCCGTCTTCGTGAATTTCCACACGGATATTTCCATTTTCCATTGTATTGCTGCCGCTAATCAATGTCTTTTTATCATCTGTCTGCTCTGCCACTGTTTCCTCCAGATGATATACACGGTATCCCATTGCCGGAACATCTTTTGCCTCAAAAGTCACACGAACCTGTCTTGCCATATAAGGCTGACGGAACTTATCATCAGGAAGCAAATAGTCAAAGGCTGTGCCAATATCTTCAATCTTAGCTTCTATGGTATTGCCGTTCATATCTTTTAATACAAATACAGGCAATTCCATATTCTGCATTTCCCAGTAAGCTTTTTCCTGAATATTCTCAAAGCATCTGTCCACGTCTAATACAACGCTTACCACATCTGTCTTGTCCCAACCGGTAAAGTTGTATACTGCAAATGGAAGTATCTTTCCGTTTTTGCTGCTCAGATTTGAGGTATCCACCTGCTCTGCCAAATATTCCATACTTTCTTTGCACAACTGCTCTGCTACCTGTCTGCTCTTTACAAAGCGAAGAGCCACTTCATCGTTAACCTCATCTACGTTACAGCTGCAGATACTGTCGTGTGGGTGGTTCTGCATCAAAACCTTCCAGCTATACTCTAAGAGCTCCTTCGGATATTTCTTTCCTGCCAGTCCTGCCAAAACTGCTGCCGGTTCTGCCTTACGCTCCAACGCTGTTTCGCCTTTTCTGTTTAACAGTTTTAAGTCAACTCTGTTGGAAGCGGTATTTACCAGTGTAAAACGTCCGTCTGTTTCCTGACTTGTTAATTCTCCTTTTACAACAGAAATGTTTTCTCCAAGTTCTTCTTTTACAGCTTTTACATAAGTTTCAAAATCTGAATGAATAAATTCAATTTCCGGATATAATTTTCTGGCTGTTTCTATAGCCTGTGGTAAATCCTTCTGTACAGGCTGATGATCACATCCGTTCATAAAAAGGAGATGACTGGTTCCTGCATATTGTTTTACATCTGCAAGCTTTTTATCCCAAAATTTCTTTGCTTCCTCCGGTTCTACAGGAATTTCCATTCCGTTATTATACCAGTTCGGGAACAAAATACCTAATAATGTACTTCCATCCGGTGACTGCCAATTGATTTCAGAATATGCAGTTTCATAAGTTCCTTTTTCCAGAGTTTCATTATTAAAGCCGATTGATTTTACTCCACGTCCAAAAGCAACTGCTTCCATGCCGGCCTGTACCAATACCTGAGGCATCTGTCCTGCATTTCCAAATGCATCCGGAAAATATCCGATTGGACATAATTTTCCTAATTTCAGCGCTTCTTTACGTCCTGTTAATAAATTTCGAACACAAGCTTCTCCACTTGTCAAGAATTCATCCTGCAGCACATACCAAGGTCCTGCTGTAAGTTTTCCTTCCTGAACTAATTTTTTTATTCTCTCTTGCTGCTCTGGTTTGATTGCCAGATAATCATCATAGGCAGCAGTATGTCCGTCCATGTGAAAACCGTGATAATTTTCATCGTTTTCCAGCAAATCTGATGCTGTATCCAGCAGTTCCACCAGTTTCATTCTGTGTTTTTCAAATGCCATGTACCATTCTCTGTCCCAATGAGAATGTGAAATAATATGTACTGTTGTTTTCATCTCATTTACCACCTTTTCATAATTTCTCATATAATATATTTTATCGTATTTGATATATCATATATTAACTTTCTTATGGAATTTTGTCAATAAAAATATATAATTTGACATATCAAACCAGGTATTATAAAATAATATAAAACACGTAAACCTATTTTTTAGAGAGATTGATATTTATGAAACAAACTAATTTAAACAAACCAAAATACGAAATCATAAAAGAGGACATCCTTACTCAAATCCAAAAAAATGACTTTTCTTATTCCGAACCTCTGTGTACAGAAAAACAATTGTCTGAGCAATATCAAGTCAGTCGAATTACAGCTAAACATGCGCTGACGGACCTGGAACAAATGGGTGTTTTATATCGAAAACGAGGTGTTGGCAGTTTCGTTGCGCCAAATGCTGTGAACAATTTAAACCGCCTTGGGCAGCCAAAACATACCATATCAAAAATGGTATCTTTTCTTCTTCCTTTTGATATCACAAAAGGAGGTATGTTTAAAACCGTAGAAGTAGTAAATAACACTTTAAACGCCAACGGCTGTATTATGAGTATCTATGTATCCGGCACAAAAGAGAAATCTAATTTACGACTCCTTCTTTCTCAAAATCTTTCGGGACTTATTTATTATCCCGAAAGAGATAAAATCCACCTGGAACTTCTCAATGAATTTGTATTTATGAATATACCAATCATTGTAATCGATAAAACAACAGATTGCCCCTATATTCATAATATTGTTTCAGACAACTTTGAAGGCGGAAAATTACTGGGCGAACACTTAATTCGATTAGGACATCGTAATATTACATTTTTCACTGCTGCGCCGTTAGAAGAAACTTCAACAGTACGAAATCGATTTGCAGGTTTTCTCCATGCACTACATGAAGCCGGAATCCAACCAAACCCTTCCAATTATATATATTATCCTCATAAACTCACAGAAGGAGACTGTCTCGTCCAAAGCAACGGCCCCCTTCAGGATACCTTGCGTACCTTATATCAGGCAGGAACTACAGCAATTATTGCAGAAAACGATCATGTTGCCCAGTTAATACATATAGCCTGCAATTCCATAGGCATTCGTATTCCGGAAGATATCAGCCTTTGTGGGTTTGATAACGATGATGCAATCCGTAATCTGGATATTACTACCATTGGGCAAGACTTTCCACGTATGGGACAGGAAATCGGACGTATTTTTACAGAATCCATGAATAATCCTGATTACCCTATACAAAAAATCACACTCCCGGTAGAGCTGTTTCCTCGCAGTTCCACAAAAGCACCTCGAACACTTTCATAAATTCATACAGAAAGAGACGGTTTCATGAAGTACAAACAAAAAATATTGTCACTTAATGAAACCGTCTCTTTCTTATCCTCTAAACGCAAAAATAGAGGGTAGTGAATAAATCACACCCTCTATTTTACTACAGAAAATCTTAAGCTTCTTCTGTTTTAATAATTTCTTTTTTATTGTAGCTTCCGCATGCACGGCAAACTCTGTGAGGCATCATTAAAGCACCACATTTGCTGCATTTTACTAAGTTTGGAGCACTCATTTTCCAGTTTGCACGTCTTTTATCTCTTCTTGCTTTAGAAGATTTATTTTTTGGACATATAGACATAGGTTACACCTCCTTAAATTTGCTAAATATATCACTGATTACCGCCATTCGGGGATCTGGACTTGTCTGGTCACATTCGCATGAACCTTCATTCAAATCTTTGCCGCATTTGGGGCAAATTCCCCGGCAGTCCTCTTTACATAGAACCCTTAAAGGCCAATGGATTAAAATCTCATTATGCACTAACTGCTCTACGTCCAGGCTGCAACCTGTGACATAATTAATTTCATCTAAGTCTTTTATCCTGTCTTCCCCTGAAGCCTTCATATCGATTTCTTCCTCCAAGTCAATCTCAAATTCAGTGGGAACATCCTTCAAGCACTTATCGCAAGGAATCGCAAGAGTAATAACACCCTTCGCTTCTATTTTGATAACCTTCTTACCTGTATTGACGAAAGTCACACAGATTGGTTTTTTTTCAATAACCGGGAAGTTTCCCAGCTTTGATTGAAAGGAATCCATGGAAACAGGTGCTTCAACAACCTGTGTCTTTCCTTCTATGGATAAAATTTCTGATAAATCAATTAGCATAATAGTCTCCTAATCACACCTTGTAAATTATACATAGGGATTTACAATTTGTCAACCATTATTTTGAAACTAATTCAGCTGTTTCCTGACAAATAGCTAATTCTTCGTTTGTAGGAATGATTGCTACTGTCACTTTAGAATCAGGAGTAGAGATAATTTTGTTCTCGCCTCTTGTCTGATTTGCTTCTTCATCAAGAGTGATTCCTAAATATCCTAAGCTCTTTACTACAGCTTCACGTACAGGAGTTGCATTTTCACCGATACCGCCTGTAAATGCAATGGCATCTACACCATTCATAGCAGCTACATAAGAACCGATATATTTGATAATTCTATAGCACAAACAGTCTACTGCACGTTTTGCGTCTTCATTACCCTGTTCTCTTGCTTCATTTAAGTCACGGAAGTCACTGGAAAGTCCTTTGGAAAGTCCCAGTAAACCGGATTTTTTATTCAGGATATTTACCATTTCTGTTACATCAATGTTTTCTTTCTTGCATACGAAGTCAAGAACAGCAGGATCCAGGTCACCGGAACGTGTTCCCATAATAAGACCTTCCAATGGTGTAAGTCCCATAGAAGTATCTACACATTTACCATTTACAACAGCACTGATGGAAGAACCGTTTCCTAAATGAGCTACGATAACTTTAGAGTTATCCGGATCTAATCCTAAGAATTTAATTGTTTCTTTGGATACAAATCTATGAGATGTTCCGTGGAAACCATATTTACGAACTTTATATTTATCATAGTATTCGTAAGGAATTGCATACATGTATGCTTTTTCCGGCATTGTCTGATGGAAAGCTGTATCGAATACGGCTACGTTTGGTTTACCTGGCATCAGTTCCATACATGCACGGATACCCATTAAGTTTGCAGGGTTATGCAGAGGTCCTAAATCACAGCATTCTTCAATTACGGAAATAACTTCATCATTAATAATGCAGGAGTCAGAAATCTTTGCTCCGCCGTGGAGTACACGATGTCCGATTGCTTCTACTTCATCTAAGCTCTTTAAAACACCTGTATTTGGATTTACTAAAGCATCTAATACCATTTTAATTGCTTCAGTATGAGTAGGCATTGCTGCTTCTGTTACTTCTTTTTCTCCGCCTGTTGGCTGATATACTAATCTTCCGTCGATTCCGATACGTTCACACAAGCCTTTTGCTGCCACTGCCTCTGTTTCAGAATTGATTAACTGGAATTTCAGTGATGAACTTCCGCAGTTTACTACTAATACGTTCATATTCTCTTCCTCCGATATCTTAAGATAATCTATATACAGATTTCTCTGTAATTCTGGTCTTTTTGACCATTTCTATTCTTCATTATACACTGTTTCTTTAGTACAAACAAGAGAAGCTTTTGGATTTTTACAGAAAAGCTCTCTTATTCTTGTATTATTTTTCAAACATTTTTCAGATAGCAGAAAACTATTGTCAGTCTTATGTTTTCTCTTGTATACTAAGCATTAGAAAACGGAGGTATCTTAAATGAAAAAAGCAGTCGGCATTATTGCAGAATATAATCCTTTTCACAAAGGACATGAGTATCAAATCCAACAGGCAAAAGAAAAAACAGGAGCGGAGATTGCTGTCATTTTAATGAGCGGAGATTTTGTACAGCGGGGTACTCCTGCCATTTTAGCAAAACACCAAAGAACAGCCATGGCACTGCTAGGAGGTGCAGACATTGTTTTCGAGCTGCCTTCCTTTTATGCCTGCGGCAGTGCAGAATATTTCTCATCAGGAGCAGTTGCTGTTTTCAACGCCTTAAATTCCATTGATTTTCTATGTTTTGGAAGCGAAAGCGGTGAAATCGATACTTTCTGCTTTTTGGGAAAACTTCTTGCAGATGAACCCATACTTTATAAAGAAAAATTATGCAACTTTCTTAAAAAAGGGCTGTCTTTTCCTGTTGCTCGAAAATCTGCATTAATCGAATATTTACAAAAAAGTAATCTTCCTTTTGAAAAAGATTTTTTAGATACTCCAAATAATATTTTAGGTATAGAATACTGCAAAGCTCTGTCCGCACAAAACAGTTCCCTCATACCTGTTACCATAAAAAGAACAGGAAGTTCCTATCATGAACTTTCTCTTTCTTCTGCTTTTCCCAGTGCCTCTGCCATACGCAGAGAACTTATTTCCTCTCAAAATGTACAAGAAGTCCTTTTTGACACTTTAAAAAACGCACAGCCTCCTGCAGTGCGGGATTATCTCTGCTCTTTATCAAAAAAAGAAACTTTTCTCACTGAAAATGATTTCTCTGTGCTTTTAAAATATGAGCTTATGAAAAACACACCGGAAAGTTTATGTGCTTTCTCCGATATATCTCCTGATTTGGCCAGACGTATTTATCGTCATCTAAATACCTTTAAAAATTTCACACAATTTACAGAGCAACTAAAAACAAAAGAACTGACTTACACTCGTATTTCTCGGGCTTTACTCCACGTATTGTTAAATATCTCATCTGATTTACCTGTTGCTTCTCCTATGTATGTAAGGCTTTTGGGATTTAAAAAAGAAAGCTCCGGTTTTCTCCGTACTCTGCAAAATAACAGTGCCCTTCCAATCATTACAAAAGCCGCTGATTATAAAAAACTGTTGCCAAAAGAAGCTTATTTACCATTTGAAAAAGATTTATTTGCTTCTAATCTCTACGAAACAGTAAAATGCAATAAAAAACCGGCAGCTTTTACAAATGATTTGCAAAAACCGCCGATTATACTTTGATTTTTAGTTTTTAAAGCTATGAATTGGTGCAGGTATTCTTCCTTTGCGGCTGACAAAAGCTTCACAGGAATATGGATTTACCGGCATAATCGGTGCATATCCCAGTAAACCTCCGAATTCAACGGTTTCACCTACTCCTTTTCCGATTACAGGAATCACACGAACTGCTGTTGTTTTCTGGTTTACCATACCGATTGCACATTCGTCTGCAATGATTCCGGAAATGGTAGATGCCTTTGTATCTCCCGGAATTGCAATCATATCAAGCCCTACAGAACATACGCAAGTCATAGCCTCCAATTTTTCAATTGTCAAAGCATTGGCTACAACAGCGTCAATCATACCTTGGTCTTCACTTACCGGAATGAAAGCTCCACTTAATCCTCCTACATAGGAAGATGCCATAACGCCACCTTTTTTCACCTGATCATTTAACAGCGCCAATGCTGCTGTTGTCCCCGGTGCTCCTGCATATTCAAGACCAATTTCGCAAAGAATATCTGCCACACTGTCTCCAATCGCCGGTGTAGGTGCAAGAGATAAATCCACAATTCCAAAAGGAATACCAAGACGTTTGGATGCTTCCTGCGCCACCAATTGTCCCACACGAGTCACTTTAAATGCTGTCTTTTTAATTGTTTCGCAAAGCACTTCAAAGCTTTTACCACGGACTCTCTCCAGAGCAGTTTTTACTACACCCGGACCCGAAACACCTACGTTAATAATGGCATCTGCCTCTGTTACACCATGAAAAGCTCCTGCCATAAAAGGATTGTCATCCGGTGCATTACAAAATACTACCAGTTTTGCACATCCCAGAGAATCGTCTTCCTTTGTTGCTTCGGCAGTCTCCAGTATAATTTCACCCATCAGACGAACTGCATCCATATTGATACCTGTCTTTGTAGAACCCAGATTCACAGAACTACATACTCTTTCTGTTCGAGCCAACGCCTGAGGAATAGAACGAATTAGCAACTCATCTGCCGGTGTCATTCCCTTACATACTGTTGCAGAATATCCACCGATAAAGTTTACTCCTACTTCTTTGGCAGCTCTGTCTAACGTTTCCGCCAAAGTCACAAAGTCTTCCGGTGTTTTACAAGCAGCACCGCCTATAAGAGCAATAGGAGTAATAGAAATTCTTTTATTTACAATAGGAACTCCAAATTCCTTTGAAATATCCTCTCCTGTTTCTACCAGACGGCTGGCAAGACGAACGATTTTTTCATAGACTTTACGATTTAATTCCTGCAAGTCTGCGTCGATACAATCCAAAAGACTAATTCCAAGTGTAATGGTACGAACATCCAGATTTTCCTGTTCAATCATCTTGTTCGTTTCATTTACCTCATACATATTAATCATAGTAATTTCCTGTCCTTTCTTCCTGCCGGCTTTTAAATACGGTGCATTTTTGTAAAAATATCTTCTAATTGTGCATGAATGATAACACCAATTTCTGTTCCTACTGCATCCAGTTCTTCAGAAATTACACTGATTTTCTTAGAACACATACTGGTATCTGTAATCATCATCATATTAAAGTATCCATCTACAATGGTTTGTGTGATGTCTAAAATATTGATATTATTTTCCGCAAGATAGGTACAAACCTTTGCTGTAATACCTACGGTATCCTGTCCTACTACTGTGATAATGGTTTTTTTCATGCTTCTGTCCTCATTTCTTTCTTTTTTATACTGTCACTAAATCGGAAACCTGTTCTCTGTGCGCCACCATAATTTTAAAATCTGTAGATTTCCATGGATTTTCTCCCATAGTAACTTCAGAACATACAGTTTCATAGGCAAGAGCTTCATAATTGTTTTCCCGACTTAAATGTCCCAAAAAAACAGCTTTCATCTGGTCGTGTAAAAGTCTGCATAAAAGACGCCCTGCCGTTTCATTGGAAAGATGTCCCCTCTTTCCTAAAATACGCTGTTTCAGATAATATGGGTAACTGCCTACCTGCAGCATGTTTACATCATGATTTGCTTCTAAAAGAGGCACATCCAAACCGGATAAATTTTGAACAATATACTCATCATAATATCCCAAATCTGTTGCAATTCCTACTGATTTTTTCCCTTGATTTACCCGATATCCCACAGGTTCTGCTGCATCATGAGAAATTGCAAAAGGCTGTACTTCTAAATCACCTATCTGAAACTTCCGGTCTGCTTCAACAGGATGAAAAAGTCCCTCCGGCATCTTCCCTAAAGAACTCATTCCCTGCATGGCTTTCATTGTTCCTTGGGTACAATAAATAGGAATTTTATATTTTCTGGAAATTACTCCCAATCCTTTTATATGGTCGGAATGTTCATGAGTAATTAAGATACCGCTGCAGTCCCCTGTAGTATGATTGATGCTTCGAAGACCTTCTTCAATACGCTTTCCGCTAATTCCCACATCCACCAATAAACCGGTGGTATCACTTCCAACATAAATACAGTTACCACTGCTTCCGCTGGCTATACTACATAAATTCATAATAAGTTCTCATCTTTCGCTCAATTTGAAGATAAGTATGTGCTACATCTTCATCGTTATATAATTGGAAGTCGCATCGAGCTTCAAATTCTTCATCAGGAAGCTGATTCGCCATCATTCGAAGAATTTTTTCATCAGAATATCCTCTGTCATGGCGCAGTCGCTCCATACGCACTTCTTTTTCGCAATAAATATACCACATCTCATCACAAATTTCATCATATTTTTCTTCCAAAAGCAGAGCTGACTCAATAAAGAAAAATTCCGTTTCTTCTTTTTTTGATCTTTCAATTTCTTTCAAAATATATTTCTTTACAGCAGGATGTATAATATCATCCAGTTTTTTCAGCATCTCCGGATCTTCAAATACAATAGAGGCAATGGCTTCCCTGTTTAAAGAAGTATCGTCTTTTACAATCCATTCTCCGAACAGTTGAATAACCGGTTCATAACATGCTCGTCCCGGCATCATTAATAAGTGCCCTACATCATCCGCCTTTACAATTCGACTGTCAAAATGTTCTTCTATATAATTTAAAACTGCACTTTTTCCAGAACCTACTCCACCTGTTACTCCTATAATTCTCATATCCATTCCTCCTTTGTAAATCTGCTATTTTGCCTCGTACCAATTTTCCCCTGTATGCATATCAATTTCAAGAGCTACAGATAAATGTGCAGCCTCCTTCATCTCCTGCTCCAAAATAGCAGAAACCTGTTCTTGTTCATCTTTTGCTGTTTCAATTAAAAGCTCATCATGTACCTGCAGAACTAATCTAGATTTTAAATTTTCTTCTTTTAACCGTTTGTTTACCCGTATCATAGCAATTTTAATAATATCTGCCGCTGTTCCCTGTATTGGTGAATTCATAGCTACTCTTTCGCCAAAAGAACGCTGCATAAAATTACTGGATTTTAACTCCGGCACTGGTCTGCGTCTGTGAAACAGTGTAGAAACATAACCTTTTTCCTTTGCCTCTTCTACTAACTTATCTAAAAATCCTTTAATTTTCGGATAAGTGTGAAAATAGCTTTCAATATACTGGGCAGCTTCTTTTCTGCTGATACTCAAATCCTGACTAAGTCCAAAAGAACTGATGCCATATACAATTCCAAAATTTACAGCTTTGGCATTTCTTCTCTGAAGCGGTGTAACTTCATCAAACGGAATGTGAAATACCTGAGAAGCTGTAATTCTATGAATATCCTGTGCCTCTTTATACGCCTGAATTAATTTTTCGTCTCCTGACATGTGTGCTAATACACGAAGTTCAATCTGCGAATAATCCGCATCTAAAAACACAAAACCATCTTTTGGAATAAATACTTTTCGAAGCATTCTTCCAAGTTCTGTTCGAACAGGTATATTCTGTAAATTCGGCTCCGTGCTGCTAATTCTGCCTGTTGCAGTAATTGTCTGATTAAAAGTGGAATGTATTCTGCCATCTTCTGCAATATAATTGGCAAGCCCATCTGCGTAAGTCGATTTCAACTTTGTAAGCTGTCTGTATTCTAAAATATCAGCTACCAGCTTATGCTCAGGTGCTAACTTTTCTAACACATCTGCCGCTGTAGAATATCCTGTCTTGGTCTTTTTCCCTCCTGGAAGCTCTAATTTTTCAAATAAAATCACTCCCAGCTGTTTTGGTGAATTTATATTAAATTCTTCTCCCGCCTGTTCCCAGATTTCTTTCTCCAAAGCTTCAATACGAATCTGAAGCTTTTCTCCATATTCCTTCAACGCCCCTGCTTCTACTAAAATACCTTCTTTCTCCATATCTGCAAGCGTAAACAAAAGAGGCATTTCCATATCTGTATAAAGCTCTTTCATGTTTTCTTTTTCCAGAGCTTTTAAAAGCGGCATTCTGGATTTAAAAGCAGTATACGCCATATAACAAACACTTTTAGAAAGTTCTTCTTCTTTTTCATCAGCAGCCTTTGCATAAGACAATTTACCTAATAAATCTTCTTTTGCAGGAAGCATTTCTCCTAAAAATTCTTTCGCAATATCATCATAAGTGTATTCTGATTTTAAAGGATTTAAAAGATATGCTGCCAGTCCTGCATCAAACATATCACTGTGAGATTTCAAATCCATATAGCGCAACATTGCCTTAATATTCAAAGAAGCAATCAATTTCCCCTGTTGGCAAAACTCCTGTGCCTTTCCAATAAGATATTCTTCTGTAACAAAACCCTGAGGCAAGATACTGTATACTTCTGTTTCTTCTTCTCCCCATGCCAGACCTAAACCTAAAATCCGTCCTTTTTCTTCCAGAAGTTCAATGCCTGCTACAGGTTGTTTTAAAGCTTTTTCGAAAATTTCTTCTGTCTGGGTAAAATCTGTAATATATCGAAAATTTTCTTCTATTTTATTTTCTTCTCCTGTGTTCTCAAAACGGGAAAGGAAATTTTTAAACTCTAATTCTTTAAAAAATTCATAAGCCTCCGGTGTATAAAGATTATGAATTCTGGCACTTTCCCAGTCATATTCAATAGGGCTGTCTATGCAGATTGTTGCCAGTTCTTTACTTAAAACAGCCAAATCATAATGTTCTAAAAAAGCTGTTTTTGCTTTATTCGGCCTTAATTCCTCTGCATGAGCCTTAGCATTTTCTACTGTGCCATATTCCAACAAAATTTTAGTTGCTGTCTTTTCTCCTACACCCGGAAGTCCCGGAATATTATCTGCTGTATCTCCCATTAATGCTTTCAACTCAATAATCTGTAAAGGTGTAAGCTGATAAGCCTCTTTCACATCATTTTCATAGTAATCTTCAATGGTTGTTTTTCCGCCTTTTGTTTTAGGAATACGAATACAAATATGAGAAGATGCTAACTGCAGTAAATCCCTGTCCCCGGAAAGAATAGTGACATCCATGCCCTTTTCTTCACTTTTTTTTGCTACTGTTCCCAACAGGTCATCTGCCTCATATCCCTCTTTTGTAATCATGGTAACACCCATGGCAGAAAGTACATCCTTCATAACCGGTATCTGTTCTCTCAGCTCCATAGGCATAGGCTTTCTGGTGCCTTTATAAGCTTCATACTGTTTATGGCGAAACGTCGGAGCGTGCAAATCAAAAGCAACCGTAAGATAATCCGGCTTCTCCTCCTCTAAAATTTTAAATAATATATTCAGAAATCCATAAATTGCATTTGTATGAAGTCCTTCTGCATTTGTCAAATCAGGCAATCCATAAAATGCCCTGTTTAATATACTGTGTCCATCTATCAGCAGGATTTTTTCCCTCATTGAATTCTCCTTTCAAGCCAATAAAATTGGCCTAACTTGCACATCGTGCAAACATTATACTACATACGCAGGCGAGGAAGCGCTCGCAGAGCATTTTCTCGACAAGTTGTAGCTTACCGGTATAATCTGCCGATTATACGGCAGCAAGCCAATAAAATTGGCTTGGTTTGCACATCGTGCAAACATTATACCACAGAAAACACAAAAAAGACAGGCAATGCCCATCTTTTTTGTCTTGTCCTTATAATACAGCCAGAAAACGTCTAAATGCTTCTCTTCCTTCATCTGTACATTTGTATACACCGGCATCTTCCAGTACATGAACAAATACCTGTCCTACTTCTTCATGAAGAATATCCATTACATTTTCTTTTGTAATATTTTCATATTTTGGTGCAAATTCTGCTACCCACGCTGCATGTTTTTCTAAAACTTCGTTTTCGGCAGGATCTTTCCCTTCTACAAGATAAGATGCTAAAAGTTCCATTTCTTCTTTTAAACGTGCAGGAAGCACTGCCAGTCCCATAACTTCAATTAACCCGATATTTTCTTTCTTAATATGGTGATACTCAGCATGAGGATGATATACACCCAATGGATGTTCCTCAGTTGTAATATTATTTCTTAATGTTAAATCTAATTCGTACATATCACCTTTTTTTCTGGCAATTGGTGTTATAGTATTATGTGGCTCTCCATCTGTTTCAGCAAAAACAAATGCAGCTTCATCTGTATATCCTCTCCACGCCTCCAAAACATGGCTTGCTAAATCAATCAGACGTTTCTCATCTTTACTTCGAATTCTAAGTACAGATAACGGCCATTTTACAATACCGGCTTCCACATCTTCATATCCCGGAATCGTCACCATTTCTTCCATCGGTGCCTTTGCCATTGCAAAAGTATAGTGACCGCCCTGAAAATGGTCATGGCTTAAAATAGAACCACCTACAATTGGAAGGTCTGCATTAGAGCCAAGGAAATAATGAGGAAACAGTTTAATAAAATCAAACAGTTTGACAAACGTATTTCTTTCAATTTTCATTGGCACATGCTGTCCATTAAATACAATGCAATGTTCATTGTAATAAACATAAGGAGAATACTGAAATCCCCACTGACTTTCATTAATTGTAATCGGAATAATTCTGTGATTTTCTCTTGCCGGATGGTTTAATCTTCCTGCATATCCTTCATTTTCCATACAAAGCTGACATTTCGGATAAGTGCTTGCTTTTGCATTTTTAGCTGCTGCAATGGCTTTCGGATCTTTTTCCGGTTTGGAAAGATTAATGGTAATATCAATGGTTCCATAAGGACTTTCCACTGTCCATTTCTGGTCTTTCTTAATACGATAACGGCGAATATAGTCACTGTCCTGACTTAATTTGTAGAAATAGTCAGTAGCTGTTTCCGGACTTTTTTCATATTCTTTCCAGAATTTTTCCTGTACCTGAGAAGGACGCGGCATTAAACAATTCATAATTTTTGTATCAAATAAATCTCTGTATCCAATGCTGTCTTCAATAATATTTCTTTTCACTGCTTCATCTAAAAGATTTTTTAATATTTCTTCTAAATCTGTATTGCACTCTTCTGTCGGTTCTTCGTAGTCATCTTCGTGAAATAAATCAAGTAATAAATTAATTGTATAATTTTTTTCACATACAGGTACAAGCCCTGCGTCTATACCATATTGAACTAAGTCTCTGATGTCTTTATTTAACATTTTTTTCACCTTTCTTATCTATTAAATTCTTCTGGAGCCGTCACCGATTTCTACCACATAAAAATCTGCCGCATAACCAATTTCTTTTTCATAAATTTCCCCTACATTCTGAATGAAAGAATCAATTTTATCCTCTTTTACAATGCTGACTGTACAGCCGCCAAAACCGGCTCCTGTCATACGGGAACCAATTACCCCATCTTGTTCCCAGGCAGCTTCTACAAGAGTATCCAATTCTTTTCCTGTCACTTCATAATCATCACGAAGAGATATATGAGACTGATTCATAAGCTTTCCGAAAGTTTCCAAATCATTTTCTTTCAAAGCCTTAACTGCCTGAATCGTTCTCTGATTTTCATACACTGCATGTTTTGCTCTTTTACGGCAGATTGGATTTACAATAAAATCTTTTACTTCTTCAAATTTTTCTTCTGTAAGCTGACCAAGTGCCTGAATATTCTCATGTTTCTGAATATCTGCCAGTGCTTCTTCACACTCCGCACGTCTTTCGTTATATTTTGAGTCTGTAAGTTTTCTCTTTTTATTGCTGGCTGCAATTACAATTTTTGCCCCTTCCATCTGAATTGGAGCATACTCATAATGCAAATTTCCCGTATCTAAGAAAATAGCATGATCTTTCTTTCCCATAGCGATAGCAAACTGGTCCATAATTCCACAGTTCATACCATTAAACTTATTCTCTGCGTATTGTCCGTACAGAGCTAAATCAATCATAGAAAGACCTTCAAAGCCAAAAAGATCTACTAAAACTACACCCATTAAAAGCTCTACGGAAGCAGAAGAAGATAAGCCTGAACCGTTTGGAATATTCCCATACATAACCATATCAAAACCTGCATCTGCCACATAGCCTTTTTCTTTAAAAGTCCAGATTACTCCCTTTGGATAATTTGTCCAATTAGCTTCTTCTTTATATACTAAATCATCCAAACTTGTCTCAAAAACACCTAAACGACTAAAATTTTCAGAGTAAAAACGGATTTTCCGGTCTTCTCTCTTTCTTACTACTCCATAAGTTCCGATTGTCAATGCACACGGAAAAACATGTCCTCCATTATAATCTGTATGTTCGCCAATAAGGTTTACACGTCCAGGTGAAAAATAGCTTCGAATATCTCCTCCTTCTCCATAAAGTTCCTGAAACTTTTCTAATAGTTTTTTCTCCATCTTTACCTCCCAATTACTGCTTTACCTTTTATTTAAAACATATTTTATGTTTTATTTTATATTTTATGTTTATAATGAGATTATAGCATATCTATTCCCCTTGTAAAGACTTTTTTACCTAATATTTTAATTTCATTACTAAATCCTGAGGATAATCTCCAAAACAGTTGCCAAAAATATTTACACCGCCTACATGAAGAGCTTCTTCCTTAATTCCTATTCTCACAGAAATATAATCTCCCTGTGCCAGAGAATAGTCTTTAATCTTGTAGTGCTAATCAGTTCTTCATCTAAATATGTCCCTGTTTCATTGATGCGCCAGGTCTTTAAATTTCCATACTGCGTATTTTTATCTTCCCACCAATCCGGATTTAATTTCCCCCGTCTTCCTCCAAAATCAGAGGGACATGTCCATGTGCCTGCTTCTATGCCATTAATCCATAAAGTAATGTCCGAAGGACAATCTAAATTGTAATCTGCTGTTTCTGAACACAGTTCCGCAGAAAATTCCATTTCTTTTGCATCCAGCCTTTGCAGTCCTGCATTTGGAAAACGATATTCCAAATAACCGGAAGAAAACCACACCAACTTTGCTGTTGTTCGTCTGGGATCATAAAAGCATCTAGGTTCATCCTCTCCATCAATATATTCTTCTTCATTTACCATTCCACAAGTAGGTGTGATTTTATAGTCCACATAATTCCCTACAGGCATGGAAAAAATTTCTTCTCGTTTTTTCGTCTCTGTTTTTTGTAAATGCAGCAAAATGCTGGTTTCCTGAAGAATGCAGAGTTTCATGGAACCACGAATTCCCGGTTTTAGTTCTGTACGAATTAGATTTGCCTCTTGAAGCACCCGCACATGTAATGCTGCAGAAGATGGAGGTATTTCCAATATTTCCGCAATTTCATTTACACAGAGAGTTTCTTTTTGTAAAAGCTCTAAAATACGAATTCTAATCTCAGAAGAAAGGGCTTTTCCAAGTGCCATCAGTTCTTTTTCATCTTCTAAGTTTAATTGTCTGCTCATTTTCCTTGCTCCCGATTTTCCTACGAATTTTAATTCTATTGTACCCTTGTTTTCTTATGCTTGTCAATGGCTGCAAAAAAAGGCACCGTAAAAAAAATCACGGCACCTTCTTTCCTATATCAAATGGTTAGTCAATATTCATTTTTTCTAAAAGGCTGTTCAATACTTCACCTTCCATCATATACAAACTGCTTTGCATTTGTGTTCCTCTGTTTTCGAATAAAATATTCAGATTAAGCTCATAGTTTACCTTACTTCCCAGTCCATAATGGCCTATCTCATAAGTGAGATTTGGAATAATTTTTTCAATTTCCTCTTTATCCGCAATCACTTCCTCCAAATATTCGCCATTGCTTTTCGTTCCATAGATCGTAATATTCAAAACTTCTTCTGCTGAAAGATCCTTTAAAGGTTGTCCTGCATCTTCCAAAAGTTCTCTTGTTTTTGTAAAGCTTTCATAAATAGGAAAATCTGTTGTCTGATTATAATTTCCCTCAATCTTTTCTTCCACAGATAAATAACCTAAAATTCTATCCTTGCAACTTTGTTCCAAAGTCATACTCTCCAACTCGCCTTTATAGGTTTTGTAAATATTATCTATGACATCTTCTGACGCATTAATCTGCATTCTTTCATTGTAGAAATCATTTACATAAAGATATTCAATATTCTTTGCTGACAAATAGCTGGTAGGAAGCATTGTTTTTTTATAGTCCCAGTTATCATAAATATCAGAAGCTAACTCTAAAATCTTTTTGCTTTCCGGAAGATAATAAGCTCTGTTTACTACTCTTCCATTTTTCAAATGATAGCGGATATATACAGATACCTTGGTACCGTTGCCATTTTTTGTAAGATTCCATACTGATTCATCACGAAGGAAGTCTGTTGAAACACGATCATCTTCTTTATCGTTCTCCTGATAGTAGTTCACACCCAGCTTTGCAATTTCATATATAGCATCAAAATCTTTTGTCTGGTTTCTCTCCATCTGTTCATTTGAGCCATAAGCATAGTGCATAGGATAATTTATTCTCTCATTTATAGATGGAAAATACACAGACATAGTTTCTATTTTTTCTTTTTCAGGCAAATATTTATCCACACCGAAAACATCTATCTTATATCCTGCCAAAATTACTGCTAAACCAGCTAAAATAATACCTGTAGAAACTTTCGGACGAATAGATTCCCGTATATCCATAGTAAATAAAAATTCAAATATACAGGATAGCGCAAAAGAAATCAAAACCACAGATAAACACAGCCACAAAAACTCATGTTCCATACCGGAGCAGAAAAACAGGGATGCTAAAATGGAAATTGGCAGCACTGCACAAACTTTAATCACCGGCTGAAGCTTTTTAAAAGCTATGGATTTATGGAAACTTTCTGAAGGGCGCACTTTGTAAATACAAACATCTGCCGCTAAAACTACAACAATCAAAATCACCGCATAGACAGCATAGCCTCTTATATCACCTTTTTCTATTGCCAGTTTATCCATCGCATCTATATGTGAAAGAATGGGGCTTAAATATTTTGTAAACCCTGGCTCCTGAAATTGAGCTAAAGTGTCAAAAAACATATGATTCATATAATAATACGCCCCATATAAAATCCATCCATAAGACATAAAACCGGCAAAAGCAAGAAAACCTGTAAATAAGTTTCCTGTCAGCAATATGGCTAAAATTGCAATTACATACAATTCAAGGAAAAACAAAATATTCATTCCGATTGCAGCCGCAGCCTGAGCCCCACTCTGAGCGCTGACCCCATGGTAAGCAATACCAATCAGGTATGTAATACCCACATTCAATAAATAGGGGACTAAGAAAATTAAAAATCCACTAAAAAAAGGAATGATAAAAAGTTCTTCTCTTTTTAAAGGAAGACTGTGATAAAAATCCGTTTTTTCTCCGGAATACAGATAGTAAAAACCAGTAACTCCCAATAAAACAGCAATTACTCCAATAAAAATTGTAGCTATCCCATTTTCTATTCCAATACAATTTAAAAATTCTGTCTGTACGGGAGCAATTTCAAGCTCCGCCAGTTCTACCGGAGGAATTATTGACTTTGCTCTGTCCAAAACCATAATGGTTTTTAATGGAAATACTGCTAAAAATCCCAACATGATAAGAATAAACAGATAGAAGTTTCTCCGAATATTTTCTTTGATGCTGTTAAATAAATAATTTCTTGATGTCATATCCTGCCACCTCCGTTTCGCTGATAAAAATTTCTTCTAAGGTTAAGGGAATTGCTTCTGCAAATAAAGGTTTTCTGGTATTGATTTTTCTCATAATTTCCTCCTGTTCACCACGTACCACCATAGTCAACAGGGAGAGTCTTTTTTCATATTGCATAACTTCCAACTCTTTTAAAAGTTCTTTCTCATCCTTTTCATCCGGTATTACACACTGTACTTTATGGATATGTAATTTCATATCTTCCACATCTTTAGACAGAAGAACACCACCTTTATGCAGCAGCCCTACATGATCACAAATGTCTTCCAATTCTCGCAGATTGTGAGAAGCAATAATCGGTGTGAATTCCCTTTCTGATACCTCATAAGCTAAAATACTCTTGGCAGCCTGTCTCATTACCGGATCTAAACCATCAAAAGTCTCATCACAAAGCAGATATTTCGTCCCTGAACATATTCCCAATATCAATGCTGCCTGCCGTTTCATTCCTTTTGAAAAAGTACTGATTTTTCTTTTTTCATCTAATCCCAAATTAGAAGTAAGCTTATGAAAACGTTCTTTATCGTATTTTTTATAATACATGGAATAATACCGAACCATCTCTTTCATAGTCGCATTCTGAAAAAAGTAAGCCACATCCGATAAGAAAAAAATTTCTTCTTTCACAGAAGGATTTTCATATACCGGTTTATTATCTATAAATATATCTCCGCTATCCGGCTTTAAAACTCCTGCCATCATACGTAACAGTGTACTTTTTCCCGCACCATTGGTTCCCGCCAATCCGAAAATACTGTTATCCGAAATCTTTAATGATACTTCATGTACTGCTTGTAAAGAACCAAATGCTTTGGATAACTTTTCTGTTTTTATCATGCTTCAACCTCCTCATAGAATTCTGCTGTTTTCTCTACACATATTTCTTTTGAAATCCCAATCTCTTTTCCTTCTTTTATCAGTGTTTTTAACTTTTGTAAGAAAATATTTTTTCTCTGTTCTACCAATGCCTGATTTCCTGAAACAAAATTTCCTCTCCCTTTTACAGGATAAATAAATCCCTGCTGTTCCAAAAGAGAATACGCTTTTTGTATCGTATTAGGATTAATGGACAGTTCAGTAGCCAGGCTTCTCACAGATGGCATCTGCGTATCCGGCTCCAAAACCCCTTTAATAATCAACATTTGAAACTTTTCCACAATTTGTTCATATATGGGTTTTCGATCTCGGTAATCAATAACAATCAAGGTCCTGCCTCCTTTCCCAGTGTATGACAACTTGTATTAAGTGTACTGTGTATCATAGTACACTTAAAGTATAATAAAAACGACTTTCCCTGTCAAGAGAAAATCGTTTTTTCTTTACATCACATTTTGCGGTTTTTCATTTTCCCACGCTCTCACATTTTCAAATGCAATATGTGCACGCTTCACCATGGCTTCTTTTGTAGCAAATGCCACATGAGGTGTCACTAAAATATTTTTCGCATGGAACAATGGGTGTGTTGTTTCCACAGGAGGCTCTTTTTCAAATACGTCTACACAAGCTCCTGCAATTTTACCACCATTCAACGCTTCTGCCAAAGCGTCACTATCTACCACAGGGCCTCTTGCAGTATTGATAAGCACAGCATTATCTTTCATCAATGCCAGCTTTTCCTTATTTATCAGATGTGTTGTCTCCTTGTTTAAAGGCACATGCAGAGAAACAATGTCACACACAGACAAAAGTTCTTCCAGTGTTACAAATTTTACGCCTTCTATTTCTTTCTTTGTTCTGCTGTATGCATAGACTTCGCATCCAAAGGCCTTGGCAATATGCGCAACTCTTGTTCCAATCGCACCTGTACCCACAACGCCGAATTTTTTACCTTCCAGCTCAAATCCTACCAAACCTTCTTTTGTTCCTGCATTTCTTACAGCAGTATCACACTGTGCAATACTTCGATACAGAGAAATCAACATACCAAATACTAAATCGGACACTGCTGCTGTGGAATATCCTGCACAATTACATACACAAATTTCTTTTTTCTTACATAATTCCAAAGGAATGTGATCCACACCGGTAAAAGCAACGGAAAGAAGCTTTAATTTCTTACAACCTTCAATAACTTCTTCACTCAAAGGAAGATTTGCCACTATAAGAATATCTGCGTCTTTTCCTCTTTCAATCAATAATTCAGTGTCGGTTACTCTTGTATCATAATATACAATTTCCACATCTTTTGAGAGCTTTTCTTTTGCAATTTCCAAAAGCTTTTCTTTTTCTACACCTAAGGGCTCAATAATTACTAATTTCACGAAATCACCTCTTAAATCTGTGTTTCTACAAAAATATCATAAAGCGCTTTAATTGCCACTTCGAAGTCTTCATTTTTTACACCTACAATGATATTTAACTCACTGGAGCCCTGGTCAATCATCTTAACATTGACATTAGCATGTGCCAGTGCAGCAAAAATTCTTGCAGCAGTACCACGATTTGAACGCATACCTCTACCTACCACAGCAATTAAAGCTAAATCTGACTCCAGTTCCATATAATCAGGATTTACAATTCTATGTACGCCTGCAATTACCTGCTGCTCTTTCTCTGCAAACTCATCCTGATGAATAAACACCGTCATCGTATCAATGCCTGATGGAATATGCTCAAAAGAAATCCCTTGTTCTTCTAATACCTGCAGTACCTTTCTGCCAAATCCAATCTCTGCATTCATCATAGATTTTTCAATAAACAAAGAACAGAAACCTTTCTTTCCTGCAATACCGGTAATCGTATACAATGGTTTCTTGCAGGTATCCTCTACAATCATAGTTCCCGGTTCTTCCGGTGCATTGGTATTTTTAATATTAATTGGAATGCCTGCTTTTCTCACAGGGAAAATAGCATCCTCATGAAGTACGGTTGCTCCCATATAAGAAAGCTCTCGAAGTTCACGGTAAGTAATGGTATCAATGACCTTTGGATTTTGAATAATTCTTGGATCTGTTACCATTACCCCTGAAACGTCTGTCCAGTTCTCATAAAGATCTACGTCTAATGCCCCTGCAAGAATAGAACCTGTAATGTCAGAACCACCTCTGGAGAAAGTCTTAATCTCTCCATTCTCTTTTGCACCATAAAATCCCGGAACAACTGCCCTTTCTATAGCATTTAATTTTTTAGCAACTAAAAGTTCTGTAATCCCTGCATCAAACTTCCCATTTCCATCAAAACGAATGATTTCTGCCGGGTCAACAAATTCATATCCTAAATATGCGGCCATAATTTTTCCGTTTAAGTATTCCCCTCTGGATGCAGCATATTCTTTTCCAATCTGATTTTTAAAATTCTCTTTTATTTCTTCAAATTCTGCTTCCAATGACAAAGAAATTTGTAAACCATCAATAATTTCCTGATAACGAGCTTTAATTTCTTCTAAAATCTCCTGAAATTTCTCCTCATCATTTGCAGCCCCATAACAGGCATAGAGTAAATCTGTAACTTTTGTATCCTCTGAAAAGCGTTTTCCGGGCGCAGATGGAACAATATATCTTCTGCTTTCATCTGCACGAATAATTTTCCCTACTTTTTCAAACTGTTCTGCACTGGCAAGAGAACTTCCACCGAATTTCACAATTTTTTTCATTCCATATCCTCCTGAGCATATTCTTTTACATAGCGTAAAAAAGATTGCGCAACAGCGCAATCTCCGCGCGCTGCGCATCTTCGCGGAGCATTATTTATTTCATAGGACGAAATTTCCTATGAAATAAATAATAGCCTTTCATGTATAAAATGTCTAGCTTTTTCTAATTTTTCCCTTTTCCTTTATCTGATAAAATAAGTCCGGCAAAGACCAAGGCTGCTCCGATTGCTGATACAACCGTTATTTTTTCTCCTAAAACAAAAGCAGAAGCGATAATTGTTACAACAGGAGAAAGGTATAAATAAACAGCCGTACGTACTGCACCTAAAAGCTTTACCGCCAAATTCCATGTCACAAAGCAAAGGGCAGAAGCTCCGATTCCTAAAAATAACATATTACCTAAATAGACAGGATTACGAAATCTTTCTAATCTCCATTCAAATCCCATAAGAAATACCGGGATAATCATAAAGAAAATACCATAAAAGAAAATATGGCGTGTACTTTGAATAACAGAAATTCCAAAAGAACCGATTTTTTTCACCAGCACAGAATAACAAGCCCATACAAATGCCGCCAGAAATGCCAAAATATCTCCTTTCGGATTTAAAGAAAAAGCACTGCTCCCATGTACACTAATGAGAATAATTCCGGTAATACTTGTAAGAAATCCTATAAAAAATCCTGTTTTCAACTTTTCTTCTTTTAAAAATATTCTCCCTAAAATCGCAGTAAAAAAAGGAGCTGTGGCAATAATAATCCCTACATTAGAAGCATAAGTATACGTCAAGGCAATATTCTCCAAAAGGAAATAAAAAGTCACTCCGGTAATCCCTGCACCAATAAAATACAATTCCTGTTTTCTGTTGCTTACAGATAAACCCTGATGGTTCATGAGTAAAAGTATAAAATACCCCATCAAAAAGCGCATAAATAAAATTTCAATGGGCGTAAACGCCTTTAATAAGACCTTTGTTGCAATAAAAGTCGTTCCCCAGACACAAATGGTAAATAATGCCAGGAAATGCCCTTTCGCATTTTCTTTCATAAACTTCCTCCTTCATATAGAAAAACCGGCAGATACTGCTTCCAGATGACTGCCGGTAAACTTTATTTATTTCTGTTTCCTCTGTACTTTTCTTCACAATATTTACAACGATATATTTCCTTCTCAGGATCAGCCAGAATAAATACATGATCCAGTTCTTGTTCAATAGAAGTAATACAACGTGGATTTTTACAGCGAATCACATTTCGGATTTCTTTTGGAAGAGAAAGTTCTTTCTTCTCTACGATTTCTCCGTCTTTAATAATATTTACCGTAATATTATGGTCGATAAATCCCAGAATATCTAAATTTAATGAGTCGATAGGACATTCTACTTTAATAATGTCTTTACGGCCCATTTTATCACTTTTGGCATTTTTAATAATTGCCACACAGCAATCCAATGTATCTAACTTTAAGTCATGATAAATTGTCATACTCTTCCCGGCTTTAATATGGTCTAAAACCACACCTTCACTCAAACGGCCTACATTTAACATAAGTCTACCCCCATTCCCAACAAGCTCAAAATCAATGCCATTCTCACGTAAACACCATACTGTACCTGCTTGAAATAAGCTGCTCTTGGATCGGTATCTACCTCTACAGAAATTTCATTTACTCTTGGTAATGGATGAAGTACCAGCATATCTTCTCTTGCAAGCTCCATTTTTACTTTATCTAAGATATAAAAATCCTTCATTCTCACGTAATCTTCTTCATTAAAGAAACGTTCTTTCTGTACACGTGTCATATACAGAAGATCAAGACTTGGCATAGCTTCCTCTAAACGCTCTACTTCTACAAATTCATGACCGCTAGCTTTTAAAACATCCTCACGAATATAATCAGGAATACGAAGTTCTTCTGGAGAAATCAAAACAAATTTCACACCTTCATACCGCACCAACGCTTCAATTAAAGAATGAACGGTTCTACCAAATTTCAAGTCTCCGCAAAGACCGATTGTAATATTATCCAGCCTTCCCTTCAAAGAACGGATAGTAAGTAAATCCGTAAGGGTCTGTGTAGGATGCTGATGTCCTCCATCACCTGCATTGATAACAGGAATTTCAGATGCCATAGACGCAACCAACGGTGCACCTTCTTTTGGATGGCGCATGGCACAGATATCAGCATAACAGGACACTGTGCGTACAGTATCTGCCACACTTTCTCCCTTTGCAGCGGAACTTGAGTTTGCGCTGGAAAACCCTAAAACTTTTCCTCCCAGACGCATCATGGCAGACTCAAAACTTAAACGTGTTCTTGTACTTGGTTCATAAAACAAGGTTGCTAAGATTTTCCCATCGCATTTATGGGCATATTTCTCTGGATTTTTTTCAATATCATTGGCAAGATCCAGCACTTTTGCCAATTCTTCTACGGTCAAATCCAACGGACTCATTAAGTGTCTCATAGATTACCTCCTATGTGTTCTCAAGCTTTATCATCACGTACTATCATATAACAGTTATCTCTGCATTTCAAGAATTTTTCATAGATTATTCCAACCAAAAACCATACCGGTGCATAGTCCAGCCGAATAACTCCTTTGTACTGAAAAGGGCTGTTGCTGTAATCCCACGGACACATATTATAATGCTTTAAAAACATACCGGAAAAATACTCCACTGTAAAAATCCCCGCCATATAAACACCGCCTCGAAATGCCAATGGCAGTTTCTTCATCTTCTTTGAAAGAGGCCCGATAAACGCTGCCATTCCATATATGGGAAACATCCATAATGAAGAATAACCTGTCAGTTTCCAATTCTCACTGCCTAAAGCATGCAGACCTGTCCAGAAAATTTCCATTCCCCAACCTAATACTCCACATTTTAAAAAATCACCCTTCATGTTCTCTTTCTCCTTATTTACTTTCCTTGTATTATGAAACGAAAATACCATTTTTATACAAAAAACTTGCACAGTTTAAACTGGCGGTGTATCATAGTGCTCATAGATTATGGATTTAGAAAGGATTTCTATAATGATACCGAATTTACAGGATTTAAGAAAAGAAATAGATGCCATTGATGACCAGATGACTTCTCTGTTTGAAAAAAGAATGGCAATTGCAGAACAGGTAGCACGATTTAAAATCGAAAATGAAAAACCTGTTTTTGACCGCAACAGAGAACTGGAAAAACTCAAATCTGTCTCAGAAAGAACACATAGCAATTTTAACAGCTGTGGTATTCAGGAATTATATCAGCAGATTATGTCTATCAGCAGAAAACGACAATATCAGCTAATTCAAGAACATGGGACATTCCAGAAAAGTCTTTTCACTTCCGTGGATAAATTAGAAAAAGAAAATGTAACCGTTGTTTTTCAAGGAGTGGAAGGCGCATACAGCCATGCAGCCATGTGCCGCTTTTTCGGCAGCTCTATTCAAAGTTATCATGTAGATACATGGAAAAATGCCATGGAGGAAATCAAACATGGTCGTGCCCTGTATGCAGTACTTCCTATTGAGAATTCTACTGCCGGAATTGTCCAAGACAATTACGATTTGCTTACTTCTTATGACCATGTCATTGTAGGAGAACAAATTATTCCATGCCAACATGTTCTTGCAGGTATACCGGGAAGCACTCTTGCAGATATCGGGCATGTATATTCTCATCCCCAGGCTTTGATGCAATGTCGGGAATTTCTGGACAGCAATAAAAACTGGTGTACTCACGATTTTAGCAATACTGCCGCCGCTGCCAAAAAAGTAGCTTTAGACAAAGACAAAACTCAGGCCGCTATCGCAAGCCCTTATGCTGCCGAATATTTTGGACTTTCTGTTTTAAAAGAAGGAATTTTCTCTAATCCGGAAAATTCCACTCGCTTTATTATTGTCACGAAAAATAAAATTTATCAAAAAGATGCTACTAAGGTCAGCGTCAGCTATGAACTGCCTCATGAAAGCGGAAGCCTCTACAACAGTTTGTCTCATTTTATTTATAATGGTTTAAATATGACAAAAATTGAATCTCGACCAATTACCAATCGAAACTGGGAATATCGCTTTTTCGTAGACTTTGAAGGAAATTTAAGTGACAGTGCTGTAAAGAATGCTTTATGTGGTTTGAGTTTTGAAGTACAAAACCTCCGTATTCACGGAAATTATTGAAAGGAGTTGCTTTATGTTTCATATTGACGAATGTATTTTATATCGAAATTTTCCTCACGGAGATATTTTAAAAGACATGACAGATGCTTTATCTATCTGCTGCAAAGAACCGGAAGCACCGGAAAAATCAAAAACTCTTTTTTACAGCTGCATGAATCGGCTGGTAGAAATGGCAAATGACTATGGTTTTCGTGGAGATTTGTGGAATCATTATCTCACATGGCTTTTAGTTAATCATGAAAATGCCTTTAGTGTTTCTTGTGAAATAACAGGACTGACACACAGTCCGTCTTTAAATGCGCTGGCTCTCCATGATTTCGCTATTTTTAAAGATTTATTTCATCTGGACTTTTCTGCTTTTGAGAGCTTTTACGGAACATCCTCCTGCTGCTATTTAATCAGCAATTATCAAACAGAACATCAGAGAGGATTATATGTAAATGAGCGCATTTCCAGTCGTCTTTCTGCTTTAAGCAGTCTTTTGGAAAATTCTGCTTCACCGGAAGAATTTATGGAACATGTCGTTGATTTTTATAAAGACTTTGGCGTAGGAAAACTTGGACTTCACAAAGCCTTTCGTCTGGAACATAAAAATCTCTCTCAAACGGCAGAAATAGTTCCGATTACCAGAGTAGCCCATGTAAAACTGGATGACTTAATCGGATACGAATTAGAAAAGAAAAAACTGACAGATAATACAGAAGCCTTTCTGGAAGGAAAACCTGCGAATAACTGTCTCCTCTTCGGTGATGCAGGAACAGGAAAATCCACTTGTATCAAGGCAATTCTCAATCAATATTATGATAAAGGGCTGCGTATTATTGAAGTATACAAACATCAATTTCAGGATTTGAATGATGTCATTGCTCAAATCAAAAACAGAAATTATAAATTTATCATTTATATGGACGATCTTTCTTTCGAAGATTTTGAGATTGAATATAAATACTTAAAGGCAGTTATTGAAGGTGGTTTGGAGAAAAAGCCCAATAATGTATTAATTTACGCTACTTCAAATCGCAGACATCTTATTCGTGAGAGCTTTAATGACAAAAATGAGCGTGACAATGATTTACACACTAACGATACCGTACAGGAAAAATTATCACTGGTTTCACGCTTTGGAATTACTATTTATTTTGGCTCACCGGAGAAAAAAGAATTTCAGAACATCGTACTTGGTCTGGCAAAACGAAATGAAATCAATATGCCGGAAGATGAACTACTGGCAAAAGCAAATATCTGGGAGCTACAGCATGGTGGTCTTTCCGGACGAACCGCACAACAATTTATTGACTATTTAAAGGGAACATCCTATTAATAAATATCCACCCGCCTAGCGGGTGGTTTTTCAGTTTCGGGCATAGCCCTAATACT
>URHS01000017.1 GCA_900547685.1 uncultured Blautia sp.
CTAACCCCTCATGAATGAGGGGCAGGGGAGTTGAATAGGCGAAGCCTATTTTTTAAAAGACCTTGACAAAAAAGAGAAATGCGTTTAGTATTATAATTGCTTCAGAGGAAGTATGTTATTCTCGTTTGCATAACCAGAATGCTTTCAGGGCTTGTACTGGTTTCGACGGGGGTTTTGAAGTTGAGGAAGCCATCTGCAGACTCCGGGACTGCATACCAACCTGGAAATTAAATATAAACGCAAACGATAACGTAGCGTTAGCTGCCTAATTGCAGCTTGTCAGCCTTAAACCACCCGCTGTTTAAGAATCTGGCATCGACTTTGCGGGGCACTTCGCTTTCAAAGCTTTGAGAAAGTGGAAGATTTTATGAAGCTACTAAATGCAAAAGCCTGTTATTCGGCGTTTGTGTAAGGGAATGTTAAAAGAATAACTGTGATGGGAGATGCCGCAAGGGATAGACTTTCGGACAGGGGTTCAATTCCCCTCAGGTCCATAGAAAAAGCTCAGTATTTACTGGGCTTTTTTGTTTTCATGTTATTTCTAAGTGTTCCAAAGCGATCTGTTATCTGATCAGGTGTCAAGGATACAATTCTTCCTGTTTTCTCTTTTAAAATGTCAATTAAAAATTCCGGAAGATATACATTACGATTACTGCTTTCAGTTTTTGGTGGTTTTATTTTCCAACCATTACTTTCAGTTTTACCCATACTCTTGTTGATACGAATATAGTCGTTAAGTACATCTGCATCTTCTAATGCACAAATTTCTCTCCTGCGAAGCCCTGCAAATGCTCCAAGGTAAATTGCTATTTGCAAATCATCTTTTGAATTAAGAAGAAGAGTTTTAATATCTTTGTCTGAAGGTATATAGATATCTTCCTGTTTTTTCTGAGGAAAGTTAATTTTAAAATGCAAGTCAGAAAAAGAGGAAACGACTGCATTAAAAAGTCCATAAGCATTTTTGACAGTCGTTCATTTGTTATGCCTGTCAGATAGTTCTTTTGGATTACTTTGTAGCCGGTTAAGGTACTTTCGGATAAAACGTGAGTTTTTGACTGGATATAAGAAGAAACAGCTTGCCCCACAGTCAAATCTTCGTGTTCCGTATATCGTTCTTTATTGGCTACCCAGTCCGCATCTTGTTTTTCCCAGGCACGCTTTCCTTTCGGAGCTGCGATATCACTGGTGAATGATTGGTAGAATCTTTTCTTTTTTGTAGCACCCTAACGGCTCCCTGGGTAAGTATATTATATTATCAAGGTGGATTGTTCCTGTGTTGATAGGGGTGGCTTTAGATTTTATTCGGCAAGCAATTCATTTAATGCGGTAGAGTTCCCGTTTTCGATTACTTCACCTGACAAGTATCGTTGTATCATTTCTAATTTTAATTCATTACTATATATGCGTCTTTCAGACATAGAAATACCCCCTTCATTAGACTTCGCTTTGTCTAACAAAAGGGGTTCACTTCAAGCAGGATGGCTATTTCTTATGTGTATAATTCAAAATTAATAATTTATTTTAAGAAAGTGCGTTTTGTTGAATTTGTGCAAAGGCTTTTTTTACTGCCGGTATAGAGAGTAAAATAACGGTAATGAGAGCTTCTGCCAACAAAAAGCTGTAGTTATAGATGAAAGGATATGCGACAGACAATTCCTTTGGGAAATTTTCAGGCATATAGTCCATCCAATATAAATAGCCGCCTAAAACATGGAAAGCACCTCTGGCAAGTACAGCAACCAGATATCCTTTTACCAGTCCGTTTTTCTGTTTGCGGAAAAATCCAGCCAGTCCGAGAGCAGCAAAGGCGAGGAGATAATCGCAACATACCTGGAAAAAAGAAAGTACGTAAGGCTCTTGTAAAAACTGTAAAATTCCAAAAACAAATCCTAAAAGTATACCTGTTTTTGGCCCGTACCAATAGGCAATCAATACAATAAAAAGCATACTGAAAGCTGTGACAGAACCGCCAAAGGGAAGCTCAAAAATTTTAATATAAGAAGTAACAAAGCTAAGTGCTAAAGCCATAGAGCAATAAGCCAGCTGCTTGATACTTAATTTTTTTCTTGTGGATTCCTTTCCGGCTAGAATAATGGCTGCAACTGTAAGCAAAATTGCCGCCACAATAGTGACTGCATAACCGGCGGCAGTAAGGCCACCTTCTGCATTGATGACAAATTGAAACATAAAAAACCTCCTTCTTTTAGAAGAACAAGAAGGGACAAAAAAAGCTTGAAAAAAGATTCCTACGTTGGCATGATCCAAATCAGGTATAAGGGTCGAAGCAGTCCTTCCTCTCAGCCTTTCGGCTCCCCTTCTTATTCTGCTGATATTCTTTTCTGTCTCAATATATCATAATCATAAGAGTAGTGTCAAGAATATGAAAAATAAGGGGAAAATATTGTGGTATAAGAGAGGGTGTGTTAGAATTGGCAGAGAGAAAAGTCTGTTCACATTTTTAACAAATTTATTTGATATAATTAAAAAAAAGGAGGAATTTTCATGGAAAAGTGCAAAATACTTGTAGTAGATGATGAAAGCAGAATGAGAAAACTGGTAAGTGATTTCCTGACAAAACAGGGATATGAAGTATTAGAAGCCGGTGATGGTGAAGCTGCGCTGGATGTTTTTTATAAAGATAAGGATATTCAATTGATTATTCTGGATGTGATGATGCCTAAGCTGGATGGATGGGAGGTATGCAGAGAGATTCGAAAAGATTCGAAAATACCGATTATTATGTTGACAGCACGGGGTGATGAAAGAGACGAACTTTTGGGATTTGAATTGGGAGTTGATGAATATATTTCCAAACCTTTCAGTCCGAAAATTTTGGTGGCAAGAGTAGAAGCTATTTTAAGAAGGACAAGTGCCATAGGTTCTGATGATATTTTAAGTGCAGGAGGAATTGAAATTAACAAAACTTCCCACACTGCTTCTATTGATGGGAAAACAATGGATTTAAGTTACAAAGAATTTGAACTTTTGACCTATTTTCTCGAAAATCAGGGAATTGCTTTATCAAGAGAAAAAATTTTGAATTCTGTATGGAATTATGACTATTTTGGTGATGCCAGAACTATTGATACTCATGTGAAAAAACTTAGAAGTAAAATCGGAGCAAAAGGAGAATATATTAAAACCATTTGGGGTATGGGATATAAATTTGAGGTGTCGTGATGAGAAAATCCATAAAAATACGAGTGGCAGTCAGCTACATTGGAATTATGTGTCTTTCTTTGATTGCCATGCTTTTAGTAAATACACTGTTTTTGGAAAAATTTTATTTATCTAAAAAAACAGATTCTCTAAAAAAAGCTTTTGAAATGGTAAACAGCACAGAAAATTATGCTTATTTGAAATATGATACGGATTTTTTACAATTCTGTGAGGAAAAAAACTTGTCGATTATTGTAGTAGATCATAAAACTTCCAATCAGATTTATGCTTATGCACGAAATGCAGATAAGCTCTATGCAGAAGCACAATTTGGATTTTTAGACAGTTTTTCCAAAGGGAAGCACAGTGTTCTTGAAACAACAGATAACTATGTAGTAGAAAAGAAGACAGATGACAGAAAAAGTATGGATTCCGTAAATATGGTAGGAAATTTAGATAATGGAAACCCATTTTTAATTAATACTCCTGCTCAGACTTTAAAGGATAGTGCGACAATTTCTAATGTTTTCTTTTTGTATATTGGTATTCTTACAATTTTGGTAAGTTCTGTGGTTATCTGGTTCATGACAAGGCATATTACAAGACCGCTGCAGGAACTCAGTTCTCTTTCACAGGAAATGGCAAATTTGAATTTTGAAGCAAAATATCACAGCGCAGGACAGGATGAAATCGGGGTATTAGGCAATAATTTGAATAAGATGTCGGAAGCATTGGAACACACTATTTCAGAGCTGAAAACAGCAAATAATGAGCTGCAGAAAGATATTGAAAAGAAAGAACAGATTGATGAGATGAGAAAAGAATTTCTTTCTAATGTATCTCATGAATTAAAAACTCCTATTGCTTTAATACAAGGCTATGCAGAAGGATTGCAGGAATGCATCAATGATGATCCGGAAAGTAGAGAATTTTATTGTGATGTTATTATTGACGAAGCCGGAAAAATGAATAATATGGTAAAAAAATTGCTGACGTTAAATCAATTAGAATTTGGAAACGACAAAATTTCTATGGAGAGGTTTGATTTGACAGAAGTTATTCGAGGAGTTGTTCAGTCAGCGCAGCTTTTGGCAGGACAGAAAGAAGCAGAACTGACTTTTTCACAAGAATCACCTATTTATGTATGGGGAGATGAATTTAAAGTAGAAGAAGTGGTGACAAACTATGTTTCTAATGCCTTGAATCATGTAGATTATAAGAAGAAAATTGAAGTAAAAGCGCAAAAAGAAGGAAACGTAGTAAGAGTATCGGTTTTTAATACCGGTGATATTATTCCAAAAGAAGATTTGGAAAAGGTATGGATTAAATTTTATAAAGTAGATAAGGCAAGAACCAGAGAGTATGGGGGAAGTGGTATTGGACTTTCTATTGTAAAGGCGATTATGGACAGTATGCATCAGAAATGCGGTGTAAAAAATTATGAAAACGGTGTAGAATTCTGGTTTGAATTATCCTGTGCTGATAGGGAAGAATAGAAGAAAAAGCTGTTACGTGTTTGCATTTTTTGACATATTCTGCTAAACTAAAAAGATGGATAAAAAGAAGAAGGAGGAGTACAGATGCCGCCTTTACAAGGACAATGGCTGGAAGCTTTAAAGCCTGAATTTAAGAAAGAATATTATAAAGAATTGTTTCAAAAGGTAGGGCAGGAGTATCAGGAACAAAAGATATTTCCGGCACCGGATGATATTTTTAATGCATTTCACTTTACACCTCTTGACGAGGTAAAAGTAGTAATTTTAGGGCAGGACCCCTATCATAATGACGGACAGGCACATGGGCTTTGTTTTTCTGTAAAACCGGAGGTGGAAATCCCACCGTCTTTGGTAAATATTTATCAGGAGCTTCATGATGACTGTGGATGTTATATACCGGATAACGGTTATCTGGAAAAATGGGCAAGACAAGGTGTATTGATGTTAAATACGGTACTGACGGTTCGGGCTCATCAGGCAAATTCCCACAGAGGAATTGGTTGGGAGCAGTTTACAGATGCTGCAATTCGTGTATTAAACCAGCAGGACAGACCGATTGTATTTTTGCTTTGGGGAAGACCGGCACAAGCGAAACATAGTATGCTGAATAATCCAAAGCATTTCATTTTAGAAGCGCCGCATCCCAGCCCATTATCTGCATACAGAGGATTTTTTGGATGCAGACATTTCAGTAAAACTAATGAGTTTTTAGAGCAAAATGGGCTTGCACCCATTGATTGGCAGATAGAAAACAGGCAGGGGATATAAAAATGGGAAAGAAAAATGATAATACATTAGTAAAAAACGCTTCTTTTCTCATGATTGCAGCATTGATTTCTAAGATTATCGGACTGATTTATAAAAGTCCTCTGTCAAGTACTATGGGAAAAGAAAGCTTTGGTTGCTTTCAGTTTGCACAGAATGTGTATTTTATTCTTCTGATGATTGCATCTTTCAGTATTCCTCAGGCTGTGTCAAAGATTATGGCAGAGAGACTTGCATTTAAGAGATATCGAGATGCTCAGAGGATTTTTAAAGGAGCATTACTTTATGCCGTAATTGTAGGTGGTGCTGTTGCAGTATTCTGTATTGTGGGTGCACCTATTTTAGTACCGGATGGAATGGCAAATGCAAGGCTTGCACTTCAATTCTTAGCACCTACCATTTTTATTTCCGGTATTTTAGGCGTTTTCAGAGGTTATTTCCAAGCATACCGGAATATGCTGCCAACATCTATTTCTCAGATTTTAGAACAGATTGCTGTAGCAGTGGTAGCACTTGTAATGGCAAATTTTATGGTACATCATTTTGCAGATGCAAAGCAGGATGTACTGAGAAGCTGGAGTGCAGCCGGAGCTACGCTGGGAACAGGAGCCGGTGTTTTAACTGCACTTATTTTTATGTTGTTTGTCTATCAGGTAAATAAGAAAACTATTCAGAGAAAAATTGCAAGAGACAAAGTTTCTGTTGACGAGAGCTATAAAGATGTTATGAAAATTATTGTTATGATTGTAGCTCCGATTATTTTAAGTGCATTTTTGTATAACGTAAATGGTTATATTAACAGTATGATTTATACTTCCGTGTCAGAGCTGAAGGGGTTAAAGGGAAGCGTTGTAGAAGGCTTTTATGCGGAATGTGGCTTTTTCCTGACAATTATTAATATTCCCCTTACATTGTCAAGTACAGCGCCTACTTCCATGATGCCGGAAGTTTCCGGAGCTTATGCCAGAGGAGATTTAAAGACTGCTAAGGAAAAAATTGACAAGGCGACATGGCTTAGTATGTTTATTTCTATTCCATGCAGTATAGGACTTTTTGCATTGGCAGGTCCCATTACAGCACTTCTATTTCCATCTACAGATGGTACAGCAGGTTTCTTGATGATGCTGGGTGTAGTGACTGTAATTATGAATGGTATGTCTAACATTTCCAATGGTGTATTGCAGGGAATTGGAAAAGCCAATATTCCTATGATTCATGCAGCGATTGCTCTGGTATTTGATGTCGTTGTAGTTACAGTACTTATGTTTGTTACGGATTTTGGAATTTATAATGTTGTGTTGGCTATGATTGTTTATGCACTGGTAATGTGTATTTTAAATGATAGAGCATTGAAAAAAGAATTGCATTACAAAAATCCGTGGAAAACTGCTTATTTACCTGCTCTTTTTGCAGCTGTTCCTATGGGAATTGCAGCATTTGTAGTTTATCAGGTTATTTATATGATGACAAAAGCCTTGCCGGGAGGAAATCTTTTGGCGTTGATACCGGCTATTGGTTTAGGTGCATGTATCTATTTTCTTCTGTATTTGTATTTTGCAAAGCCGGGAGAAGAAGAATTGGCAGGGCTTCCGGGAGGAAGAAAACTGATACAGATTACAAGAAAACTTCATATTATGTAAGAAAAAAGAACTGTTACATTTGAAGAGAAAATCAAATGTAGCAGTTCTTTTTAAGGTCATATTTTTAATCATTAGAAAGTTTTTTAAAGGCAGTGGAAAGCATCAACTTAATACGATTTAACTGATTTACTTCACTGGCACCTGGATCATAATCTACCGCCACAATATTTGCCTGAGGATAATCCTTTCGGATTGCCTTAATCACACCTTTTCCTACAATATGATTAGGAAGGCAGCCAAATGGCTGAATACATACGATATTTGGTGTGTCTGCGTGAATAAGCTCCAGCATTTCTCCTGTAAGGAACCAACCTTCTCCTGTCTGATTTCCAATGGAAACAATGGGTTCTGCCATTTTTGCCAGACTTTCAATTTGGGCGGAAGGTGTGAAATGTCGGCTTTTTTTAAATTCATCATTAGCAGCTTTTCGGATAAAGTCAATGGCTTTAATTGCCAGTTTGCCCTTTTGGGCAAAAGATTTCTGGAAGCCAAGATATTGAGATTTAAAACTCATATTGTAGAAGCAGTAGCACATGAAATCAATCAAATCAGGGCATACAGCTTCTGCACCTTCTTTTTCTAAAAGTTCAACCAGATGATTATTGGCACCGGGATGGAATTTTACCAGAATTTCGCCTACAATTCCCACACGAGGTTTTTTCTCGTTCGTAATAGGGAGTGTATCAAATTCCCGTATCATCTGACGGCAGAAATGGTTAAAGCGAGCAAAGGTTACATGTTTTCCTGAGAGGAAAGTAATGCAGCGTTTTTCCCATTTTTTGTGGAGGTCGTTGGCAGAGCCTTTTACTGCCTCGTAAGGACGCATACGATACAGACATTTCATTAAAATATCGCCAAAGACTGCACCATAAGCCAATCGGGTTGCCAACTTCGCTGTTATTTTAAAGCCTGGATTTTCTTCCAGCCCACTTAAATTAATGGAAATAACAGGAATATGGGCCATACCTGCTTTCTCCAGTGCACGGCGTATGAAGCTGATATAGTTGGAAGCACGGCATCCTCCGCCTGTCTGTGACATGATAATTGCCACTTTGTTTAAATCGAATTTTCCTGACTGTAACGCCTGCATAATTTGCCCTACTACCATTAGAGAGGGATAACAGGCATCATTATTTACGTATTTTAATCCTGTGTCAACAGCTTCTTTGTTTCCATTTCCCAAAACTTCCAGATGATATCCGCTGGCATTAAAAGCAGATTCTAAAATGTTAAAGTGGATAGGAGACATTTGAGGACATAAGATAGTATATTTCTTTCTCATTTCCTCTGTAAAAGAAACACGCTCAATAGAAGAGGGACGAATTTCTCTCTTTATTTTTTGTTGTTCTTTTACTCTAAGTGCGGCAATTAAAGAGCGCACACGAATTCTGGCAGCACCCAGATTATTCACTTCATCAATTTTCAGGCAGGTATAAATTTTTCCACTGTTAGATAAAATTTCATTGACTTCATCTGTAGTTACAGCATCCAGACCGCAGCCGAAAGAGTTTAATTGAATTAAATCCAGATTGTTTTTTTCCTTTACAAAATTTGCTGCAGCATATAGACGAGTATGGTAAGTCCACTGATCATTGACTCTCAAAGGCCGTTCAATAGGAGCAAGATGAGAAACAGAATCTTCAGTAAGTACTGCAATTCCATAAGATGTAATCAGTTCCGGAATACCGTGATTGATTTCCGGATCAATGTGGTAAGGACGACCTGCCAAAACAATTCCTCGTCTGCCTGTCTTTTCAAGATAGCTAAGGACTTCTTCTCCTTTTCGCATAATATCATTTCTGCATTTTCGCATTTCTTTCCATGCATCATGAGCCGCTTTTTGTACTTCTTCAGAAGGAATACCGGGAAATTCTTCCACTAAACGTTTGGTGATAATTTCCTCACTGGTCAGCGCCAGAAATGGGTTGTGAAAATGAATATCCGGATTTTTAAGTTCATCTACATTATTTTTAATATTTTCTGCATAAGAAGTTACAATCGGGCAGTTAAAATGGTTTACGGAATCTTTAAATTCCTGACGTTCATAAGGAATACAGGGATAGAAGATATAATTTACCCCCTGTTTAATCAGCCAAGATACATGTCCGTGTGCCATTTTGGCAGGATAACATTCTGATTCACTGGGAATTGATTCGATTCCCAATTCGTAAGTCTTTCGCGTGGAAGTAGGAGAGAGAACTACCTGATACCCCAGTTCTGTGAAAAAGGTATACCAGAAAGGATAATTCTCAAACATATTTAAAACTCTTGGAAGTCCCACTTTTCCTCTCGTTGCCTTATCGGCGGTTAAAGGCTCGTAAGAAAACAGTCGTTTGTATTTATATTCATACAAATTCGGAATTTGCTCTTTATTTTTTTCTTTTCCAATTCCACGTTCACAGCGGTTTCCGGAAATATATTGACGGCCACCGGAAAACTTGTTAATGGTAAGGCGGCAATTATTGGTACAGCCCTTGCAATTTGCCATGGTAGTTTTATATTCCAGAGAATTGATTTTTTCAATGGGAAGCATAGTAGTTGATTTATCTTTGCTATAACGTTCCCGTGCAATTAAAGCAGCACCAAAAGCTCCCATAATTCCCGCAATATCAGGACGAATGGCTTCGCACTGGGCAATTTTTTCAAAGCTTCGAAGTACGGCATCATTATAGAAGGTACCGCCCTGAACGACAATATGTTTTCCCAGTTCAGAGGCATCAGAAACTTTGATTACTTTATACAGAGCATTTTTGATAACAGAATAAGCAAGACCGGCAGAGATATCTGCAACGGAAGCGCCTTCTTTTTGTGCCTGTTTTACTTTGGAGTTCATAAATACAGTACAACGTGTACCTAAATCAATAGGATTTTCGGCAAAAAGGGCAGCTTTGGCAAAATCTTCTACACTGTAATTTAAGGATTTTGCAAAGGTTTCAATAAAAGAACCACATCCCGAGGAGCAGGCTTCATTGAGCTGTACGCTGTCTACGGTCTGATTTTTAATTTTAATGCATTTCATATCCTGACCGCCAATGTCTAAGATACAGTCTACTTCTGGATCAAAAAAGGCAGCAGCATAGTAGTGAGATACAGTTTCAACTTCTCCTTCATCTAACAGAAGAGCTGCCTTAATTAAAGCTTCTCCATATCCGGTAGAGCAGGAATAGGCAATTTTAACGCCGGCAGGAAGCTGGCTGTAAATTTCCTGGATAGCTTTAATGGAAGTTGCCAGAGGATTTCCATTATTGTTGCTGTAGAAAGAGTACAGTAAAGAACCGTCTTCTCCTACAAGAGCAGCCTTTGTGGTTGTAGAACCGGCATCGATTCCTAAATAGCAGTTTCCGCTGTAAGTATTAAGGGGAGCAGTTTTTACATTATAATGGCTTTGGCGTTCATTAAAGACATCATATTCTTGCTGGGAAGCAAATAACGGCTCCATACGGTCAATTTCAAAATCCATTTTGATAGATGCCTGCAATTTGTCTCGCATGGCAGTAATAGAAAATGCGGGAGCATCTTCTTTTGCATTTAAAGCAGAACCAATGGCAGCAAATAAGTGGGAGTTTTCAGGTACAATAGTGTGCTCTTCATCCAGTTTTAAAGTGCGGATAAATGCAGCTTTCAGTTCAGAGAGAAAGTGCAGAGGACCACCTAAAAAAGCTACGTGACCACGGATTGGTTTACCACAGGCAAGACCGCTGATTGTCTGGTTTACCACAGCCTGAAAGATAGAAGCGGATAAATCTTCCTTTGTGGCGCCTTCGTTAATTAAAGGTTGTATATCTGTTTTTGCAAAAACACCGCAGCGGGCTGCAATAGGATAAAGAGCTTTGTAGTTTTTTGCATAATCATTAAGACCCGGTGCATCTGTCTGTAAGAGAGAAGCCATCTGGTCAATAAAAGAACCTGTACCACCGGCGCAGATACCATTCATACGCTGTTCTACATTGCCATCTTCAAAATAAATGATTTTGGCATCCTCTCCTCCCAGTTCGATGGCAACGTCTGTTTGAGGTGCCAGTTCTTCTAAGGAGGATGAAACAGCAATTACTTCCTGTACAAACGGGATGGTTAAATGAGTTGCTAAAGTAAGTCCTCCGGAACCAGTGATAACGGGTATCACGGAAATTTCTCCCATAGTCTGATATGCTTTGTCAAGAAGTCTTGCCAGAGTATTTTGAATATCAGCAAAATGTCGCTCATAATCAGCAAACATAATTTGATGTTTTTGATTTAAAATTGCGATTTTTACAGTTGTAGATCCAATATCAATTCCTAAGGTATAAAAGGTATTTTTAATTTTTTTATCTTCTGACATTGTCAGAAACCTCCTCTATGTGTGTGTTTCTACTTATTTATATATGTATAAAAAAATCAAAGTCATTATACGACAAAATTTTGAAAAAAACAATCGTAAATATTTTACAACCGTTGCGTTTAAAATAGGCTTATGATAGAATAATTTGTACGACAGCAAGAAATAAGAGAATAGAAAAAGAGGAAATAATTGATGTATACAGTATTAAAACAGGAAGGCAGAGCCAAAAGAGCTCGTATGGAAACCGTTCATGGAACCATTGAAACTCCGGTTTTTATGAATGTGGGTACTGCAGCAGCCATTAAAGGAGCTGTGTCTACCATGGATTTACAGGAAATAAAAACACAGGTAGAGCTTTCAAATACTTATCACCTTCATGTAAGACCGGGAGATAAAGTGGTAAAGCAACTGGGTGGTCTCCACAAATTTATGAATTGGGACAAACCTATTTTAACGGATTCAGGTGGTTTTCAAGTATTTTCTTTATCAAAACTGAGAAAAATTAAAGAAGAGGGAGTATATTTTAATTCTCATGTAGATGGCAGAAAAATTTTTATGGGACCGGAAGAAAGTATGCAAATCCAATCTAATTTAGGTTCCACCATTGCTATGGCATTTGATGAATGTCCGTCCAGTGTTGCCAGCAGAGAATATGTACAGGCATCTGTAGACCGTACTACAAGATGGCTTCAAAGATGTAAGGATGAAATGGCAAGATTGAACAGTTTAGAAGATACCGTAAATCCTCATCAGCTTTTATTTGGGATTAATCAGGGAGCAATCTATGATGATATCCGTATTGCCCATGCAGAAACGATTTCTAAGATGGATTTAGATGGATATGCAGTAGGTGGTTTGGCAGTAGGAGAAACTCACGAAGAGATGTATCGCATTTTGGATAGTGTAGTACCTCATCTGCCGGTAAATAAGCCAACCTATCTTATGGGTGTTGGAACACCTGCCAATATTTTGGAAGCAGTATCAAGAGGTGTGGATTTCTTTGATTGTGTATACCCAAGTCGAAACGGTCGTCATGGACATGTATATACAAATTTTGGAAAAATTAATTTGTTTAATGCCAAATATGAATTAGATTCTCGTCCAATTGAAGAAGGATGTCAGTGTCCGGCGTGCCGTCATTACAGCAGAGCTTATATCCGTCATTTGTTGAAAGCCAAAGAAATGTTGGGTATGCGTCTTTGTGTACTGCACAATTTGTATTTCTATAATACCATGATGGAAGAGATTAGAAATGCTTTGGATGAAGGTCATTATGAGGAATATAAACAGAAGAAATTAGAGAGTATGGCAGCAGGTCCTAAAGACTGAGAAAACGGTACAGCGAAAAATAAGTTTCCACTATGTTGACACAGAACAATTAGACTTGTTGATGTGGCAGCTAGTTCTGATTTGATGTACCTGTATAAAAAAAGTATTAAAATTGGAAAAATACAGAAAAACCACTTGAAGAAAAGTCGAAAATTGTGTATTATAACAATAATGTCTACAAGTCTGACAGGCAAAGATTATTTTTCAGGAGGAAATAAGATGTTATTATCAGCAGCAGGTGCAGGAAGCATGGTTAGTTTATTTATACCATTGATCGTATTTTTTCTTTTAATGTATTTTATGATTATGCGTCCACAGAAAAAAGAGCAGCAGAGAGTAAAAAGTATGCTGGCTTCTATGGAGGTTGGTGACAGTGTTGTTACAACCAGTGGTTTCTATGGAATCTTAATCGATATTACAGAAGAAGATGTTATTGTAGAATTCGGAAATAATAGAAACTGTAGAATTCCAATGAGAAAAGGTGCAATCGCTGAAGTAGAAAAAGCAAGTGATGGTGCTGCAGAATAAGAAAAATGAGAGGTGCTGAGGGATAAAACCTACAGTACCTTTTTTATGTAATAGGAAATTACTTTGTAATGTTCCTATTACATAAAAAGTGCTCCGCGCAGGAGGCGCACTCGCGCGGAAATGTAACATGTCGCAAGCGACCGCGCTCGGCGCGAGAATGTGCCATAGCACATTCTTTATTTTATAACAGGAGATAGAAATATGGCATTTATCAGTTTATTTGAAGTAATTGGTCCCAATATGGTAGGACCTTCCAGTTCTCATACGGCTGGAGCAGCCTCTATGGCTCTTTTAGCAAGAAAGCTTTTTCCCGGAAAAATAAAAAGTGTACATTTTACCTTATACGGTTCTTTTGCCAGAACTTATCGAGGACATGGTACGGACAGAGCGCTTTTAGGCGGGATTATGGGATTTGAAACCGATGATTTGCGTATTCGTGATTCTTTAAGGCTGGCAAAGGAACAGGGAATCGATTATAAATTTTCTGTTTCAGAGCAGGAAGATGCAGCAATTCATCCGAATACAGCAGACATGGAGATAGAGGGGACAAAAGGGGAAAAACTCTTTGTCCGAGGAGTTTCCATTGGAGGCGGAAAAGTTAAAATTGTAAAATTAAATCAGATTGAAGTGGATTTTACAGGAGAATACAGTACTTTAATTGTAAGTCAGACAGATAAACCGGGAGTTGTGGCTCATATTACGCGAGTTTTGAGTGAAGAAGGGGTAAATATTGCGTTTATGCGTTTGTTTCGAGAAGAAAAAGGTGCGGCTGCATTTACGGTTGTAGAGTCTGATGAGAAAATACCTGCAGGAGTACTGGAGAGGATAAGAGAAAATCCTCTTGTTTCTGATATTACATTAGTGCAGTTATAGGAGGAATGGGAAATGGAATTTAACAACGGAGCAGAATTACTGAAATTATGTCAGGAGACAGGATTTCCGATTTCTCAGATTATGAAAAAAAGAGAGGCAGAGTTTTCTAGGATTTCTGAGGAGGAAGTAGAGAAAAAAATGAGAACAGCTTTGGAAATTATGAGAAATTCTGCAAAAGAACCTTTGAAAAATCCCAAAAAGTCTATGGGAGGTTTAATTGGCGGAGAAGCGAAGCTGTTGGAAAACCATAGATTAAACGGAAAATCTATCTGTGGAAATGTTCTGTCAAAAGCAATTACTTATGCTATGGCAGTTTTGGAAGTAAATGCGTCTATGGGTGTTATTGTGGCTGCACCTACAGCCGGTTCTTCCGGGGTAGTTCCGGGTGTACTCTTTGCTTTACAGGAAGAATTTGATTTGTCTGATGAAGAACTGCTGAACGGACTTTATACAGCGGGAGCAGTAGGCTATTTATTAATGCGAAATGCGTCTGTGTCCGGTGCTGAAGCGGGATGTCAGGCAGAAGTAGGGGCAGCTTCTGCAATGGCAGCAGCGGCAGCTACAGAAATGATGGGAGGAAGTCCAAAAATGTGTCTGTGGGCAGCCACAGGAGCTCTTTCTAATTTATTGGGATTGGTTTGTGATCCTATAGCAGGTCTGGTGGAAGCACCTTGCCAAAACCGTAATTCTATCGGTGCATCTAATGCTTTGATCTGCGCAGAGCAGGCACTTGCCGGTATTCATCAGATTATTCCTTTTGATGAGATGGCAGAGGCAATGTATCATGTGGGAAGATGTCTTCCTTTTGAACTCAGAGAAAGTGCTTTAGGAGGTTGTGCAGGAACGGCTAGTGCTTGTGAAAGAAGCTGTAAACTATTTAATAGTACAGAAGAATAAGAAAAAAGAGAGGTATTGCTTAAAAAGAATGGAAACTATAACAAAAAAGCATACCTCTCTGTTTTAGTATCGCTTGAATTGTGATGAAAAAAGGCTTATCATAGTAATAATTTAATTCGAGAAAATGGGGGACAGATATGGAATATAAAATCGCTTTGATGCCTGGAGACGGCATTGGTCCAGAAATTATAAAAGAAGCCAGAAAAGTATTGGATGCTACAGCAAAAGTCTACGGACATAAATTCTTCTATGAGGAGCTGCTCTTGGGAGGAGCATCTATTGATGCTTATGGAGAACCGCTGACAGAGGAGACGATTGAAAAGGCAAAAAGGGCAGATGCTGTTTTAATGGGAGCAGTAGGTGCGGATGCCAAAACTTCACCATGGTATCGTCTGTCACCTGAGAAAAGACCGGAAGCGGGGCTTTTAAAGCTGCGAAAGGAATTAAAACTTTTTGCTAATTTAAGACCGGCATATTTGTATGAGGCGTTAAAAGATGCCTGTCCTGTAAAGGAACAGTTTTATCAGACAGGGATTGACTTAATGATTGTAAGGGAGCTTACAGGAGGTCTTTACTTCGGTGAGAGAAAAACTTATGTGGAAAACGGCATTACAAAGGCAGTGGATACTCTTACTTATGATGAAAATGAAATTCGCAGAATTGCAAAAAAAGCTTTTGACACAGCTATGAAAAGAAAGAAAAAAGTAACCAGTGTGGATAAGGCAAATGTTTTGGACTCCTCTCGTTTGTGGAGAAAAATAACAGAAGAAACAGCAGTTGATTATCCGGAAGTTACTTTGGAACATATGTTGGTAGATAATTGTGCTATGCAGTTGATTTGCAATCCGGAACAGTTTGATGTGATTTTAACAGAGAATATGTTTGGCGATATTCTTTCTGATGAGGCAAGTATGCTGACAGGTTCCATTGGAATGTTGCCTTCTGCAAGTTTAAATGAAACCAGTTTTGGATTGTATGAACCATCACATGGTTCTGCACCGGATATTGCAGGAAAGGGAATTGCAAATCCAATTGCAGCAATTTTATCTGCAGCTATGCTTTTGCGCTATTCTTTTTCTATGGAAGCAGAGGCAAAAGCTATTGAAAATGCAGTAAATGCGGTGTTGAATGAAGGCTATCGAACATCAGATATTATGTCAGAAAATATGACAAAAGTTTCTACAGGAGAAATGGGAGACTTGATTATAGAAAAAATACAGTAAATTACAGGAGGAAAGATATGCGAAGTGATGCAGTAAGAAAAGGGATGCAGCAGGCACCTCATCGTTCTTTATTTCATGCTTTAGGAATGACAAAGGAAGAAATGGAGAGACCTTTAGTGGGGATTGTCAGTTCTTATAATGAAATTGTTCCGGGGCATATCAATTTAGATAAAATTGTAAATGCAGTAAAAATGGGTGTTGCCATGGCAGGAGGTACACCGGTGGTATTCCCGGCAATTGCTGTGTGTGATGGAATTGCTATGGGGCACAGAGGTATGAAATATTCACTTGTTACCAGAGATTTGATTGCAGACTCTACAGAAGCAATGGCAATGGCACATCAGTTTGATGCTCTTGTCATGGTTCCAAACTGCGATAAAAATGTACCTGGACTTTTAATGGCAGCAGCCCGTATTAATGTGCCGACTGTTTTTGTAAGTGGCGGTCCCATGCTGGCAGGTAAGGTAAGAGGTGAAAAGAGAAGCCTTTCTTCTATGTTTGAAGCAGTAGGTGCTTACAGTGCAGGAACTATGACAGAAGAAGATGTAGAAGAATTTGAAAATAATGTATGTCCTACCTGCGGCTCTTGTTCAGGTATGTATACTGCCAATAGTATGAATTGTTTAACAGAAGTTCTGGGAATGGGACTGAAAGGAAATGGTACAATTCCCGCTGTATATTCTGAGCGCATTAAGTTGGCAAAACAGGCAGGTATGCAGGTTATGGAAATGTACCGTAAAAATATATGTCCAAGAGATATTATGACAAAAGATGCAATTTTAAATGCTTTAACTGTGGATATGGCATTGGGTTGTTCTACTAACAGTATGCTTCATTTACCAGCCATTGCTCACGAAATTGGCTGGGATTTCGATATTACTTTTGCAAATGAAATCAGTGAGAAAACACCAAATCTTTGTCATTTAGCACCGGCAGGTTACACTTATATGGAAGACTTAAATGAAGCAGGCGGTGTTTATGCTGTTATGAATGAGCTGACAAAGAAGAACTTATTAAATCTGGATTGTATGACAGTAACAGGAAAAACAGTGGGCGAAAATATTGCCAATTGTGTGAATAAAAATCCAGAGGTAATCCGCCCTGTAGAAAATCCTTACAGCGAAACAGGAGGGCTGGCTGTATTAACAGGAAATCTGGCACCTGACGGCGGTGTTGTAAAACGGAGTGCTGTCTGTGAAGAAATGATGGTACATGAAGGACCGGCAAGGGTGTTTGACTGTGAAGAGGATGCTATTTGTGCAATTAAAGGCGGCGAGATTAAAGCAGGAGATGTAGTGGTAATTCGTTATGAAGGACCAAAAGGAGGTCCGGGTATGCGTGAAATGTTAAATCCTACTTCAGCTATTGCAGGTATGGGATTAGGTTCCAGTGTTGCATTAATTACAGATGGCCGTTTCTCCGGGGCATCAAGAGGCGCATCTATTGGACACATTTCACCGGAAGCGGCAGTGGGAGGACCTATTGCGCTGGTGTGTGAAGGAGACCGTATTCGTGTAGATATTCCAAATACCAGACTGGAGCTTCTGGTTTCTGATGAGGAATTAGAGAAAAGACGAGCACAGTGGAAACCAAAAGAACCTAAGGTAACTACAGGATACCTGGCGCGTTACGCAACAATGGTAACCAGCGGAAACAGAGGCGCTGTATTGGAAATACCAAAACAATAAGAGAAAGGGGAGGCTTTGCTTATGCAGATGACAGGAGCACAGATTGTGATAGAATGTTTGAAGGAACAGGGAGTGGACACTGTTTTCGGATATCCGGGAGGAACCATTCTAAACATATACGATGAATTATATAAGCATCAGGAAGAAATTCACCATGTACTGACTTCTCACGAACAAGGAGCAGCTCATGCTGCAGATGGATATGCACGTTCCACAGGAAAAGTAGGTGTGTGTCTGGCAACCAGCGGGCCGGGAGCAACAAACTTAGTTACCGGTATTGCAACTGCGCATATGGACTCCGTCCCTATTGTAGCAATTACCTGCAATGTAGGGCTGCCATTGCTTGGAAAAGACAGTTTTCAGGAAGTTGATATTGCAGGTGTAGTAATGCCTATCACAAAACACAGCTTTATTGTAAAGGATGTGGCAAAGCTGGCAAAGACCATTCGCCGAGCTTTTGTAATTGCAAAAAGTGGAAGACCGGGACCGGTTCTGGTAGATATTCCGAAAGACATTACAGCCAGTAAAACGGAATTTAAACCTTATGTACCGACACCTGTAAAGCCATATACCGCAGAAATTAAACAGGAAGATATTGATTGTGCAGTAGAAATGATAAAGCAGGCAAAACGTCCGTTTCTCTTTGTAGGGGGAGGGGCTGTGGCTTCCGGTGCATGGGAGGAAGTGCGCAGGCTTTCTCATAACCTTCAAATTCCGGTAACAGATTCTTTGATGGGAAAAGGTGTATTTTCAGGAGAAGATCCTTACTATACAGGAATGTTGGGGATGCATGGAACAAAAGCATCTAATCTGGGTGTGACAAAATGCGACCTTTTAATTGCAGTAGGAGCCAGATTTTCAGATCGTGTAATTGGAAATCCAAGAAACTTTGCGAGAAATGCAAAAGTAATTCATATCGATGTAGATGCTGCGGAAATTAATAAAAATATATTGGTGGATTGCAGCATTATAGGAGATGCAAAAGAAATTCTGAAACAATTAAATGAAAGATTAAGTCCATGCCAGAGAGAGGAATGGATTAATTATATCGAACAATTAAAATCAAAATATCCTTTGAAATATAGACAGGAAGGACTTACCGGACCGGCAATTATTGAAGAATTGTATAGACAGACCAAGGGAAATGCTATTATTGTTACAGAGGTAGGTCAGCATCAGATGTGGGCTGCCCAGTATTATAAGTATAATATGCCCAGAACCTTTTTGTCCTCCGGCGGACTGGGAACTATGGGATATGGATTGGGAGCTGCGATTGGAGCAAAGATGGGAAATCCTGATAAGATTGTTATCAATGTTGCAGGAGATGGTTGTTTCCGCATGAATATGAATGAAATTGCTACAGCTACCAGAAATAATATGCCTCTTATTCAGGTGGTAGTTAATAATCAGGTACTGGGTATGGTGCGTCAGTGGCAGACTTTATTTTATGAGGGAAGATATTCTAATACAGTTTTACAGGACAAAGTAGATTTTGTAAAACTGGCAGAAGCGATGGGAGCAGTTGGTATTCGTGTTACAACAAAAGAAGAACTGCCAAAAGCCATCGCAAAGGCCATTGAACTGAATACAACAGTTGTTTTGGATTGTATGATTGACAGCGATGATAAGGTATTTCCAATGGTTCCGGCAGGAGCAAACATTGAAGATGCTTTTGATGAAGATGATTTATCATAATTGTCTTTTACATAAAGACAAATGTTTTTATTGACAGATATAAATGAAAGGTTTATCATAAAGAATAAGCAGAAGAAGTGCCATGTATTCCCTGGAGGAGTAGATGGCACACTTTTGTAAAAGGCATTTAGAGGAGGATGAGTCATGAGCAGAGTGTATAATTTTTCAGCAGGACCTGCAGTATTACCAGAGGAAGTATTAAGAGAAGCATCGGAAGAAATGTTAGATTACAGAGGGTGCGGAATGTCTGTGATGGAGATGAGTCATCGTTCGAAGATGTTTGAGAGAATTTTAGAAGAAGCAGAGACAGATTTTCGGGAATTACTTAATATTCCTGATAACTATAAAGTTTTGTTTATGCAGGGCGGCGCCAGCCAGCAATTTGCAGCAATTCCTATGAACCTTATGAAGAATAAAGTGGCAGACTATATTGTGACAGGACAGTGGGCAAAAAAGGCATGGCAGGAAGCACAGAAATATGGGAATGCGAATAAAATAGCATCTTCAGAGGACAAGATGTATTCTTATATACCGGATTGCAGCGATTTGGAAATAGACGAAAAGGCAGATTATGTATATATTTGTGAAAACAATACAATTTACGGTACAAAGTTTAAAACACTTCCCAATACGAAAGGAAAACCTTTAGTGGCTGATGTATCTTCATGCTTTTTGTCAGAGCCGGTAGATATAGAAAAATATGGAATTATGTATGGAGGCGTCCAGAAAAATATCGGACCGGCAGGTATGGTAATTTCTGTTATTCGAGAGGATTTGATTTCTGAAGATGTGATGCCTGAAACACCTACAATGCTGCGGTTTAAAACCCATGCAGATGCGAATTCTCTTTATAATACTCCAAATACATATTGCATTTATATGTGCGGTAAAGTATTTCAATGGCTGAAAAAACAGGGTGGATTGGAAGCCATGAAAGCATATAATGAAGAAAAAGCAAAGGTACTTTATGATTTCTTAGACAGTAGTGAGATGTTCCGGGGAACAGTAAGGAAAGAGGACCGTTCCCTTATGAATATTCCATTTGTTACAGGAAATAAAGATTTAGATGCTAAATTTGTAAAAGAGGCAGAGCAGGCAGGTTTATATAATTTAAAAGGACACCGTACTGTAGGGGGTATGCGTGCCAGTCTCTATAATGCAATGCCTATGGAAGGAGTAAAAGAGCTGGTAGCATTTATGAAGAATTTTGAGGAGGGAAATTTGAAGTATGTATGAGTATTATTGTTTAAATCCAATTTCAGCGGTAGGGCTTGATAAGTTTCCAGCAAAATATGAAAATACCGATTGTATGCAGGAAGCAGATGCTATTTTGGTGAGAAGTGCAGATATGCATAATCTGGAAGTGAATGAAAAAACAGCGGCCGTGGCAAGAGCCGGAGCAGGTGTGAATAATATTCCTTTAGAAAAAATGACCAAAAAAGGAGTTGTAGTATTTAATACACCGGGAGCAAATGCTAATGGAGTAAAGGAAATGGTAATCGCAGGAATGCTGTTGGCATCCAGAGACATTATCGGAGGTATTGAGTGGCTGGAAAAACAGGACGTGACAGATGATATTGCAAAAAGAGCGGAAAAACAGAAAAAGCAATTTGCAGGATGTGAAATCAGCGGCAAAAAATTAGGTATTATTGGACTTGGTGCTATTGGAGTGCGTGTTGCTAATGCAGCTATTCATCTGGGAATGGAAGTGTATGGATATGATCCCTATATTTCTGTAGACGCAGCATGGAATTTATCAAGAAGTATATACCATATCAATGATATTAATATGATATACCGTGATTGCGATTATATTACAATTCATGTACCTTTAACAGATGCAACAAAAAAGATGATTGGAAAAGAAGAAATCGCTCAGATGAAAGAAGATGTAGTTCTTTTGAATTTTGCAAGAGATTTATTGGTAGATGAAGAAGCTGTTTGTGAAGCATTAAAAGATGGAAAAATGAAAAAATATGTGACAGATTTTGCAAATCCTACTGTTGCTAATGCACCGAATACTTTGGTGACACCTCATCTTGGAGCTTCTACAGAAGAATCGGAGGATAATTGTGCAGTTATGGCAGTAAAGCAGCTTATGGATTATCTGGAAAACGGAAATATTAAAAATTCAGTAAATTATCCCAGCTGTGATGGCGGCACTTGTATTGATGCAGGACGTCTGACTATAAATCACAAGAATATTCCCAATATGATTTCTCAATTCACAAAAGTATTAGGTGATGCAGGAGTCAATATTGCCAATATGATTAATAAAAGTAAAGGTGACTTTGCTTATACTATGATTGATGTTACTTCACCAATTTCTAAAGAAGTAGCTCATGCATTAAAATCAATTGAGGAAGTATACAGAGTGAGAATTATTAAATAAATTTCCCCAGAAAGGAATAGAAAATGAAGAAAAAGATAACAGCAATATTGTTGGCAGCAGCAATGATGGTTACAGCTTTTACAGGCTGTGGGGAATCAGAAAAAGAAACGGAAAATCCAAAAGAAACAAGAGAAGAGGTAGCTGAAAAAACAGAGAAAGCACCTATAGATGTGAATATTATGGCATTAAAAGGTCCGACAGCAATGGGACTTGTAGAAATGATGGAAAATTCCGATTACAATTTTTCTATAGCAGCTTCAGTAGATGAAGTTTCACCAAAGCTTTTACAGGGAGAAACAGATATTGCAGCAATTCCGGCAAATCTGGCTTCTGTTCTTTATAATAAAACAGAAGGAGATATTCAGGTTTTAGCGATTAACACATTAGGTGTGTTATATATTGTAGAGAACGGAGAAACGATACAAAGTGTGGCAGATTTAAGAGGAAAGACTATTTATGCCAGTGGAAAAGGTGCAACTCCTGAATATGCTTTAAATTACATTTTATCTTCAAATGGAATTAACCCGGAAACAGACGTTACCATTGAATGGAAAAGTGAACATTCTGAATGTGTTGCAGAACTGGCAAGTCAGGAAAATACTGTTGCCATGCTGCCCCAGCCTTTTGTAACTACGGCACAGGCAAAAAATTCTCAGATTAGGACAGCTCTTGATTTAACAAAGGAATGGGATGCCTTACAAAAAGACGGAGAAAAGAAAAGTAGTATGATTACCGGTGTAGTGGTTGCACGCAAGGAATTCGTGGAAGAAAATCCAGAGGAAACACAGGAGTTCTTAAAGGAATATCATACTTCTGTGGATTATGTAAATGAAAATGTAAAAGATGCTGCACAATTAATTGAAAAGTATGATATTGTACCGGCAGCAGTTGCGGAGAAGGCATTGCCTGCCTGCAATATTGTCTGTATAGATGGCGAGGAAATGGAAGAAAAGCTTTCGGGATATCTGGAAGTTTTAAATGCACAGAATCCTCAGGCAGTAGGAGGAAAAATACCAGAGAATGACTTCTATTACATCCAATAAGAAAATAAAATTATGGGCAGTGATTTTCTGGCTGTTAATATGGGAAATAGCCAGTATATGGCTGGAACAGGAGATACTATTAGTATCTCCTGTTGCTGTTCTGAAAAGACTTGGTGTTTTAATCTTTGAAAGCTCTTTTTGGAAAACGATTGCATTTTCCTTTTGCCGTATTATAGGAGGATTTTTCCTTGGGGGTTTGGCAGGAGTGCTGGGAGGAAGCCTTGCATCAAAATTTAGTAAAATACAGGAGTTTTTAGCTCCTCTTATTCTTGCCATGAAATCTGTTCCGGTAGCGTCTTTTGTTATTTTAATTTTAATTTGGGTTCCTTCAGAAAATCTCTCTGTGACAATTTCTTTTCTCATGGTATTTCCTGTGATTTATACTAATATATTAAATGGTATTAATAATACAGATAAGAACCTTCTGGAAATGGCACAGGTTTTTGGCATATCAGGAAAAAATAAAATATGTTATATTTATCTTTCGGAAGTTTTGCCGTTTTTCAGAGCGGGATGCAGTGTGTCTTTAGGGCTGTGTTGGAAGGCTGGAGTAGCTGCTGAGGTAATTGGAATTCCTGATGGCTCCATTGGTGAGAAACTATACGAAGCAAAAGTATATCTTGACACACCAGATCTTTTTGCATGGACCATGGTAATTATTTTAATCAGTATGGTATTTGAAAAAATCTTTCTGGCAGTGATGGATAAATCAGTTCGGTGGATAGAGGAAAGGTAAAAATGGCAATTAAGATAGAAAATTTGTATAAAAGTTATCAGGATAAACAGGTGCTGGAAAATCTGAATATGGAATTTGCAGAAGGCAAGATAACTTGTATTATGGCTCCTTCAGGAAAAGGAAAAACTACTTTACTTCGTATTTTGATCGGATTGGAACAGGCAGACAGTGGAAAGATAAAAGGGATAGAAGGGAAAGATATCAGTGTTGTCTTTCAAGAAGATAGGCTTTGTGAAAATTTAAATATACTTTCTAATATTCGTCTTGTTCAAAGAGAAAGAAAAGTAGGAAAACAAGAATTTTTAAAAAAAGTTCAAAAAGGATTAAAAGAAGTAGAGCTTTTGGAATGCTGTCATCAGCCTGTAAAAGAGTTATCCGGAGGAATGCGAAGGAGAGTGGCGATTTTAAGAGCATTATATGCAAAATGGGATATACTGTTTTTAGACGAACCCTTCAAAGGATTAGATAAAGAAATGAAGGAAAAGGTTATTCATTTTTTAAAGAAAAGCTGTGAAGGAAAAACAGTTATCTGCATTACTCACGAAGAAAAGGAAGCGGAAGCTTTAGGAGCAATTGTTCAATATCTAAAATAAAAATATCTGTCCATTTTTAGCAAATTTGTCGAGTGCATCTTTGAAAATTTAGATTCAAAGTGAACGTAGACTGAGCAGAAAATGGACAGATATTTTATTTAGTATTTATCTACATGAAGCAGTTCATGTGTTTTGTCTTTTAATAATGTATCGTAAAGAGCAAGAATTAATGGATTTTCATCTGATTTTCGAATGCTTGTTACGTGATCTGCCTGATACAGTCCGTCACGGCGGGCTGATTTGGTACGATCGCCGGCTCTTGGAGGCTGTCCGCCACCCATGATACATCCTCTGCGGCATGCCATAATTTCAATGATATGGTAATGTTTTCTTCCGTTTTTTACATCTTCCATAACAGTCTGAGCATTGGCAAGTCCGCTGGCAACACAGACGTTCAAATCGGTACCTTTATAGTTTACAGTAAATTCTTTAATTCCATCATCACCACGAGCACCTGCTTCCGCAATGGCATCCATAGTTGCCTTATTATGGTCATCAGCGAGACGGCGAAGCATAGCTTCCGTAACACCGCCGGTTACACCGAAAATAGCACCTGCACCGGAACCAAAGCCAAATGGCATATCACAGGCTTCTGTCTCCTGAGAAGCAAAGTCAATACCGGAATTGTTGATCATACGGATAATTTCAGTAGTAGTCAGTACAATATCGGTATCTTGTTCTCCGTGAGTGAAGTTGTTAGAGCGCAGAATTTCCATTTTCTTTGCTGTACATGGCATAATAGAAACTACGAAAATCTTTTTATTCTGACTTCTCTCAGGATTTTTATAATATTCTTTAATAACTGCTGAGAACATTCCCTGTGGAGAACGGCAGGTGGATAAATTATCCTTAAATTCAGGATATTGGTCACATACAAATTTAACCCATGCAGGACAGCAGGAGGTAAGCAGAGGCAGTTTTTCATTCTTTTCTACACGGTTTAAAAATTCTTTTGATTCTTCCATGATTGTAAGGTCTGCTGCAAAAGTAGTATCATAAACTTCGTCAAATCCCATACGATGGAGAACAGCTACCAGTTTGCCCATAACACTGTGTCCTTTTGTTAAACCAAAAGCATCACCTACGGCTACACGGACAGCAGGAGCAACTTGTGCTACAACTCGTGTGTTTGGATCATTGATAGCGTCCCAAACTTCGTCCATATTGGTGCGAATGCTAATTGCACCTGTAGGACAGAATACACGGCACTGTCCACAGCTTACACAGTCTGTTTCAGAAAGTGGTCTGTCAAATGCAGGTGTTACCATAGCATCTGTACCACGATGAGTAAAACCTAACACTTCCAGACCTTGAAGTTCACGGCATGCACGAACGCAGTTTCCGCATAAAATACATTTATTCGGATCACGAATCAGTGCTGGAGAACTTGTATCTAAAGGTCTTTCCTCTCTGGTATTCTGGAAACGAACAGTAGTAATATTCATTCTGTGAGCCAGTTCCTGTAATTTACATTCTCCGCTTTTTACACAAGTGGTACAGTCACGGCAGTGTGCAGAAAGAAGTAGCTCAACAATCATTTTACGATATTTTTTAATTCTTCCGGAATTGGTGTAAATTACCATGCCATCTCTTGGCTCTTCTGAACAGGAAGCAAAGGTGCGTCCTCTGTCATCTTCTACTGTACATAAGCGACAGGCACCAAAGGTGGAAAGTTCAGAGTGATAGCAAAGTGTAGGTAAATCAATACCGGCTTTTCGAATGACAGAAAGTACATTTTTTTCATTAGTAAATTCTACTTTTCTGCCGTCTATTGTCATAAATCCCATAATTATTCCTCCTAATATTCAACATAAACTGCATCAAATGCACAGTTATCACGGCAAGAATCACATTTAATACATAAATTAGGATCAATGTGATAAGCTTCCTTGCGTACGCCGGTAATTGCACCTACCGGGCAGTTTTTCGCACATTTACCGCAGCCTTTACAGAATTCAGGATTGATTACATATTTTCTCATGGCAGTACAGTTTTTCGCAGCACATTTATGTTCTACAATATGTTCTTCGTATTCCTTACGGAAAGTTTTTAAAGTGCTGATAACCGGAAGCGGAGCACTTTTTCCAAGACCACATAAAGCCATATTTTTAACCATAGCAGCAAGCTCTTCCAAAGTATCTAAATCTTCCAGTTTACCCTCGCCATTTACAATTCTCTCCAGAATTTCTAGCATACGTTTCGTTCCTTCACGGCAAGGAACACATTTACCACAGGACTCTCTTTGAGTGAAACTCATAAAAAAGCGGGCAACTTCCACCATACAGGTGTTTTCATCCATAACAACAAGACCGCCGGAACCCATAATTGCATTGTATTTTTTTACACTGTCAAAATCCAATCCGACATCAAGATGTTCTTTTGTCAGACATCCGCCGGAAGGACCGCCAATCTGAATAGCTTTAAAATCACCGCCGCCTTTGATGCCGCCGCCAATATCATAGATAATTTCTCTTAAAGTAGTACCCATAGGAACTTCAATAAGACCTGTGTTTTCAATAGCACCGGTAATAGAAAAAGTCTTTGTTCCCGGGCTTCCTTCTGTACCAATGGTCTTGAACCAGTCGGCACCTTTCAGAATGATTCCGGGTACATTTGCGAAAGTTTCTACGTTATTTAAAACGGTGGGTTTTGCCCATAGACCTTTGTCAACAGTACGAGGTGGTTTTACACGAGGCATACCTCTGTCGCCTTCAATAGAAGCAGTAAGCGCAGAACCCTCACCACATACAAAAGCACCTGCACCACGATTGATATGCATGTGGAACTGAAAATCTGTACCTAAAATATGGTCGCCTAAAAGACCTTTTTCCTCTGCCTGTCGGATTGCTTTGCGAAGTCTTGCAACAGAAAGAGGATATTCGGCACGAACATAGATATAACCATTTTGAGCACCTGTTGCATAAGCGGCAATAGTCATACCTTCGATAAGACGGTAAGGATCACCTTCCATAACACTACCATCCATGAAAGCACCGGGATCACCTTCATCGCCATTACATACTACATAATGTTCCGGTACATCTTTGTGAGCGGCAACTTGTTTCCATTTGCGTCCTGTAGGGAAACCACCGCCTCCTCTGCCTCGCAGCTTGGATTTATCTACTTCATCTAAGACTTCTTCCGGAGTCATGTCAAAAAGAGCTTTTGATAAAGCTTCATAACCGCCGGAAGCAATATATTCGTCAAGAGATTCTGCATCGAATTTACCGCAGTTTTCCAAAGCAATACGAGTTTGTTTTGCAATAAAAGGAATTTCATCAGGAGTAGGATAAGATTTTCCGCTCTTTTTGTAGAAAAGACGTTCTACAGGTTCTTGATTTAAAACAGTGCGCTGGAAAATTTCAGCACAGTCTTCCTCCTGTACTTTTACATACTGATAGTGATAGGGCTCGATTCGTACCAAAGGACCCAGCTCACAAATTCCCTGACATCCTGTTTTTACTGTGCCGATATGGGGAACATCTTTTTGGAATTCTACAGAAACACCTTCTAAGTCCTGACAAAGTTCGGTCATTTTTTGATAAATTTTTTCAGAACCGGAAGCTACACAGCCTGTTCCTGCGCAGACTAAAATACGACATTTATAAGAAGCCAGCTCTTCACGGGCTGCTTCTCTTTCTTTTAATAAAGCTTCTTTATTTTCAATTATCATACATTATCACCTCTCAGTTCTGCAATCAAATCAAGAGCTTTTTCCGGTGTCATGGAAGGATAAACTTCATTATTCACTGTCATAGTAGGTGCTAATCCACAGGCACCGAGACAGGAAACAGTTTCCACGGTGAACAGCATATCGTCTGTAGTATGTTTTTTCTTGCTAAGTCCCAGTTCTTTTTGCAGAGCTTCTAAGATAGGGATTGATTTGCGAACATGACAGGCAGTTCCGTCACAAACTTTAATTATGTATTTTCCTTTTGGCTCAAAAGAAAAATTTTCATAGAAAGTTGCTACACTGTAGGCTTTTGCCTCACGTACTCCGATTTCTTTCGCAACATAGGTCAGCAGTTCTCCGGGCAGATAACGATATTCTGCCTGAATATCCTGCATAATTGGAATTAATGAACTTGCTTTACGGCCATAAAATTCGATGATTTCATCGGTTTTTTCATAATAACTTTGGTCAAGCATGTATTGATACCTCCTCCTAATAGTCAAATACGCAGCCAAAGGGAAATAAACCTTCACTTTGCGAAGCTAATTTTATTATACTTGATATGTGTAAAATCTACAATCATTTTCTGTTATAAAAACAAAAAATGTACAATTTATATATACAAATTTACAGAGAAATTAGGCAAAACTTTACAATTTACCAGATTGATGATAATATTAAAAAAAAGGAGGCGCAATATGGCTGAGGAATTATATAATTTAATGGATTGGCAAAAGATAGAGGCTCTTGTTTATTCAGAAGAAAACGAGCCGAAGAAAACACTTAGACCGAAAATGATGAAAAATGGCATTTTATTTCAATGCTTTTTTCCGGGAGCGCGGAAAGTGAAGCTTCTTTTTGGAAAGAAGAAACAGGAATATAAGATGACGATGCAAGATGAGGCAGGATTTTTTGCTTGTCTGGTACCGGAAAAACAGGTTTTAAATTATATGTATCAGGTATTATTTGAAAACGGTGAAGAAAAGCTGGTACAGGATCCCTATTATTTTGAAAGTCAGATTACAAAAGAAGAAGAAAAGAAATTCTGTGCAGGAATTTGTTATGATATATATGAAAAATTAGGAGCGCATTATCAAAAAATCAAAGGCGTCTGGGGTGTAAACTTTGCGGTTTGGGCACCGAATGCATTGCGTGTCAGTGTAGTAGGAGATTTTAATCATTGGGATGGAAGAGTTCATCAAATGAACCGACTTTCCCAATCAGGGATTTTTGAGTTATTTATTCCCGGTGTAAAACCTTCTGATTTATACAAGTATGAAATTAAAACCAAAGATCTGAGAGTATTTTTAAAAGCAGATCCTTATGCAAATCAGGCAGAAGTCCGTCCATGCAATGCTTCTGTGGTGACAGATTTATCCAATTATCAATGGGAAGACAGTTCTTGGATGAACAGGAGAAATAAGCTCCATGCAGAAAACAAACCTCTTTCTGTATATGAAGTACATTTAGGCTCATGGAAAAAGCCGGAAGACGGCAGGGAGTTTTATAATTATCGAGAACTGGCGAAAATGCTGTGTGAGTATGTAAAGGAGATGGGATATACTCATGTGGAATTACTGCCTGTTATGGAACATCCTTTAGATGAATCATGGGGATATCAGGTGACAGGATATTATGCACCTACCAGTCGATTTGGAAATTGTGAAGATTTTATGTATTTTGTAGATTATATGCACCAACATGATATTGGTGTGATTTTAGACTGGGTTCCGGCGCATTTTCCAAAAGATGATTTTGCATTGGCGGGATTTGATGGTACACCTCTTTATGAGTATGCCCAACCGGATAAGGCAGAGCATCCTCACTGGGGGACTCTTGTATTTGATTATGCCAGCCCTGAAGTAAAGAACTTTCTTATATCCAGTGCTTTGTTCTGGGCAGAAAAATATCATGTAGATGGTATTCGTATGGATGCTGTGGCATCTATGCTCTATCTGGATTACGGCAGACAGGATGGTCAGTGGCAGCCCAATATTTATGGTGGAAACGAAAATCTGGATGCTGTGGAATTTTTAAAACATTTAAATTCCATTTTTAAGAAAAAATATCCAGATGCACTTTTGATTGCAGAGGAGTCTACCGCATGGCAGGCAGTTACAGGCAATTTAGAGGATAATGGATTGGGATTTGATCGAAAATGGAATATGGGTTGGCAGAATGATTTTTTGGATTATATGGGAAAAGATCCTATTTTTAGAAGTGGCGTACATGATGAGCTGACTTTTAGTATGTTATATGCATACAGTGAGAAGTTTCTCCTTAGTTTTTCTCATGATGAGGTGGTACACGGAAAAGGTTCTTTCTTTAATAAGATGCCCGGTGAAAAAGATAGAAAATTGGCAAATCTGCGGGCGGCTTATGGCTTTTGGATGACGCATCCGGGAAAGAAACTTTTATTTATGGGACAGGACTTTGCTCAGGAAAGAGAGTGGTGTGAGAAAACTTCTTTAGATTGGGAGCTGTTAAAAGAAGAAGAACATAAACAATTGCAGGATTATGTAAAGGCACTGCTGAAACTTTATAAAGACTATCCTGCATTATATGAATATGATGATACTCCTGATGGTTTCGAATGGATCAATCATATAGAAGCAGAAAAAAATATGCTTACGTTTCTGCGAAAAGGTGAGAAAAAAGCAGATACATTGATAATTGTATGTAATTTTTCTGATTTGATGTATGAGGATTATGTCATGGGGGTTCCTTATGCAGGAGAATATAGAGAAATTTTTAACAGTGACGAAAAAATCTTTGGTGGAACAGGTATAAAAAATAGTGGAGTAGAGAAAGCAAAAAAAGAGGAAAAAGATGAAAGACCTTATTCTGTGAAAATTCAAGTAGCACCTCTTTCTGTACAGATTTTTTCTGTAAAAGAATGTAGAGAAAAGACTGTAAAAAAGTCTAAAATACGCAGAGAATTGGAACAAAAAATGAAAGAAGAACACATAAAAGAGGAAAATAGAAGATGAGAATTATCTTAACAGATGCACTGACAGAACCATTGGAAATTGCAGGAATTGGAGAGTTTTTCAGGCAGTATGTTACCTGGGATTACTGGAGTCAGAAATTGCCATTGATTGGAAGTTTTGCCGGAAGAGTTCTGCTGGCAATTCTGGTTTATATAGTTGCCAGTAAAATTATTCACAAGCTTTGTAAGTTGATTGTGGCATCTATGAAAAGGGCTAATGCAGATACAGGGGTTACACAGTTTGTTTCTTCCTTTGCAAAGGCAGCTATGTATTTCTTTTTAATTGTTTCTATTGCTACCAGTTTTGGAGTGAAAGAATCTTCCATTGCTGCACTTTTGGCATCCAGTGGTGTTGTTATTGGTCTTGCTTTGCAGGGAGGATTATCCAACCTTGCAGGAGGAGTTATTATTCTGATTTTAAGACCATTTGTAATCGGAGATTATATTATTGAAAATTCAGGAAAACAGGAAGGAACAGTTGTAAAAATTGACCTTTTTTACACAACTTTATCTACTGTTGATAACAGAAGAATAACCGTTCCCAACGGAGCATTGACTAATTCCAGTATTGTCAATGTGACAGCAAAAGACAATCGTAAATTGGAAATAAAGGTGGGAATTTCCTACCAGGCAGACTTGAAAAAAGCCAAGAAAATTTTGGAAATGCTGCTGCATGAAGATGCTAGTATTATGTCAGATCAGGAGATGCAGGTTTTTGTAGATGAACTGGCGGCGGACAGTGTGATTTTGGGACTTCGGGCATGGGTAAAGACAGAGGAATACTGGGCAGCAAAATGGCGTTTGAATGAAAAAATTAAACTTACTTTTGATGAACAGGGAATTGAAATTCCATTTCCTCAGTTAGATGTGCATATTAAAGACTATGGGGAAAAAACTTTATAGAGAGTTTAGAGTTTTTAAGAATTAAGAAATATTATTTCTATTGTTTTGTGATAAAATATTACTATAATGTCAAGGTTAGAAAGTACCAGGTGCCAGGATTTTTTAACCATACATTATATGATGACAACAATAGAAGGGAAGATGAACATGAAAACGCAGGTATTGTACAAGAGCAGAACCGGCAATACAGAAAAGCTGGCAAAAGCAATTTTTGAGGCTGTTCCCGGACAGTGTAAAGATATTGCGCCTTTGGAAGGACAGACAGATTATGAAATGGGTGATGTATATTTTATAGGATTTTGGACGGATAGAGGAAGCGCCAGCGTAGAGGTGTTGGATTATCTGGGCAGTCTTCAGGGAAAGAAGATTGCCTTATTCGGTACTTGTGGAATGGGAAACGACTTAGAATATTATAAAAAAATAGAAGAAAATATACGCGTCTTCATTGAAGATGATAATGAGTATTTAGGCGCTTATATTTGTCAGGGAAAGATGCCGATTTCTGTGCGAGAGAAATATCTTAGTATGAAGACCAAGGAAAATGCAAAGATGATAAATGCCATGCTCCGTAATTTTGATATGGCAATGCTTCATCCTGACACGAAGGACTTAGAAGGTGCAAAAGCTTTTGTAGAAAAGGTGTTTGAAGATATCAGGAAGGAAGAATTGCGGTATGAATAGAATAAAAGAAGCGTTTCGTCGATTTATGTATGGGAGATATGGCAATGACCGTTTGAATCAGGTTTTGCTTATTGTTTTTCTGGTTTTCGCTGTATTGGATATTTTTATTGATAATGTATACTTTAGTGTATTGCTTACATCATGGGAATTTTTACTTATTATTGCTATTTATTTTCGTATGTTTTCCAGAAATATTTCAAAGAGATATGGGGAAAATCAAAAGTACTTAGTGCTAGAAAATAAAGTGCGGAGATTTTTGGGGAAAACAAGATACATACAGCAGCAGAGAAAAGAATTTCACATTTACACATGTCCCCAGTGTAAACAGAAAATACGTATTCCAAAAGGAAAAGGTAAGATTAGTGTAAGATGTCCGAAATGCGGAACAGAATTTGTTAAGAATAGCTAAGTTTGATATAGAGAGGTTATGATTGAATTTTATCATATCCTCTCTATATTTTTTATGCTGCCGGAGAAAATAAGTGGTAGGCGAGAGAGCTTGGTTTTTGAACCTCAAACGGAATTGGCTATACCAGATACCAAAATAAAAATAAACATAAAACAACAAAAAAACAGGGAAAAACAGTATAAAATACATAAAAGTTATAAGTTATATTGACAAAAAATCGTCATAATAATATAATGTCAATAAAATAACAAAATTGGTACAACCAATTATAACGGAGGAAGGGCAATGGATAAATTTAAAGTTCTGGAAATTAAAAAAAGTGTTTTTTCCAGCAATGAGAAACGTGCCGATGAGCTTCGAGACCAATTAAAGGAGAAAAAGTTGTTTTTATTAAACTTGATGTCCTCTCCGGGTTCAGGGAAGACCACAACGCTTACCAGAACCATTGAAGCTTTAAAAGAGGAACTTCGCATAGGTGTTATGGAGGCGGATATTGACTCTGACGTGGATGCAAAGACAATATCTGATTTGGGAGTAAAAACCATTCAGCTTCATACAGGAGGAATGTGTCATTTGGATGCCGGAATGACAACCCAGGGGCTGGAAGGTCTTGAGGCAGATGAACTGGATTTGGCAATTTTGGAAAATGTGGGGAATTTAGTTTGTCCTGCAGAGTTTGACACAGGGGCAGTAAAAAATGCCATGATTTTAAGTGTACCGGAAGGTCATGATAAACCGTTGAAATACCCACTTATGTTTTCCGTGTGCGATGTAGTTCTTATTAACAAAGTAGATGTAATTCCATATTTTGACTTTGATATGGAGGCGTGCAAGAAAAATATTTTGATGCGTAATCCAAAAGCAAAAATTATTCCTATTAGTGCAAAGACAGGGGAAGGGATGCAGCAATGGTTTGATTGGCTTTTAGATGAAGTAAAGCATTGGAAAGAGTAGAAACAGAAAGGAGAGTCACGTATGGCAGAAAAAAGAGAATTAATTTTAAAGCTGGGACAGAAAATTACAGACCGTATCGGACATAAGGTGACCGTAGATGATCCGGAATACTGGGGATTAGCATGTGTTGTAACAGATGAAATGGCAGAAGTTGCGTTGAAAATGAAGGTGCGTAAGCCTATGACATTTTCTCAGATTTTAAAAGCTACGGGCAAAGAAGAAAAAGAACTGGAAAAACTTTTGGAAGAAATGAGTATTGTAGGGCTCCTGGAATATAACTGGGAAAATCCTAAAAGAGAAAAACAGTATGTACTTCCTATGTTTGTTCCCGGCAGTGCAGAATTTACGAATATGAACCGCAAACAGCTTGAGGAGCATCCTGAACTTGGCAGATTTTTTGAAAGAATGTCAAGACTGCCTTTGGAGAAAGTAACACCGATGGTACCGCCGGGAGGGGCAGGTATTGGTATGCATGTTATTCCGGTAGAAAAGGCAATTGAAATGGAGAATCAATCCATTGATATTGAACATATTTCTCATTGGCTGAAAAAATATGATGGAAAATATGCGGCAAGTCCCTGCTCTTGCAGATTATCCAGACAGACTTATGACGAGGGTTGTGCAGACGATCCGGAAGACTGGTGTATTGCAGTTGGTGATATGGCAGACTATGTAGTAGAGACACAAAAAGGCGGACGTTATATTACTTATGAAGAAGTACTGGATATTCTAAAAAGAGCAGAAGACAATGGATTTGTTCACCAGATTACGAACATTGATGGGAAAGATAAAATTTTTGCTATTTGTAATTGTAATGTAAATGTATGTTATGCATTGCGTACTTCTCAGTTGTTCAATACACCGAATATGTCAAGATCGGCTTATGTTGCCCATGTCAAGACAGAAAATTGTGTTGCCTGCGGCAGATGTGTGGAGTATTGTCCGGCAGGAGCTGTAAAGCTGGGACAGAAGCTTTGTACAAAAGATGGTCCGATAGAATATCCAAAACATGAGCTTCCGGACAAAGTAAAATGGGGACCGGAGAAATGGGATGAAGATTATCGGGATAACAATAGAATTAATTGTTATGATACGGGTACAGCTCCTTGTAAAACAGCTTGTCCTGCCCACATTGCAGTACAAGGGTATTTGAAAAAGGCTGCACAGGGCAAGTACAGAGAAGCATTGGCTCTGATTAAAAAAGAAAATCCGTTCCCAGCAGTGTGTGGACATATTTGTAACCGCAGATGTGAAGATGCCTGCACAAGAGGAACCATTGACCAGGCAGTTGCAATTGATGAAGTGAAAAAATTTATTGCAAAGCAGGATTTAACAGCAGAAAATCGTTATATTCCTCCAATTATTCCACCTACTACAGGTAGATTATTTGAGGAGAAAATTGCCATTATTGGCGGCGGTCCTGCAGGACTTAGCTGTGCTTTTTATCTTGCAGAAAAAGGTTACAAACCTACTGTTTTTGAAAAGAATGAAAAACCAGGTGGAATGCTGGTTTATGGAATTCCTTCTTTTAAATTAGAAAAAGACGTGGTAGAAGCTGAAATTGATGTGATGCGCCAGATGGGTGTGGAAATTAAATGCGGCATTGAAGTAGGAAAAGATATTACGTTAAAAGAGTTGCGTAAACAGGGATATAAAGCTTTCTATCTTGCAATTGGATGTCAGGGAGGAAGAAAGGCAAATATTGAAGGTGAAGATGCAGAAGGCGTTATGACTGCGGTAGATTTTCTTCGCACAGTAGGAGAAAATCAAAATTATCAGGTAGAAGGACGTACTGTTGTAGTGGGAGGCGGAAACGTAGCAATTGATGTAGCAAGAACCGCAAGCCGCTGCGGCGGATATGATGTTTCCATGTTTTGTCTGGAAAGCAGAGACATTATGCCTGCATCAGAAGAAGAAATTGCAGAGGCACAGGAAGAAGGTATTACACTGAACTGTGGCTGGGGACCAAAGGAAATTCTGAAAGAAAACGGAAAAGTCAAAGGAATTGTATTTAAAAAATGTCTGTCTGTTTTTGATGAGAATAAACGCTTTGCTCCGAAATTCGATGAAAGTGTAACAATGACTGTTCCATGCGAAAGAGTATTTTTAAGTATTGGGCAGAGTATTGTCTGGGGTAATCTGCTGGATGGTTCTAAAGTAGAATTGGGCAGAGGAAATGGCGCAGTGGCAGATAAAGTGACGTATCAGACAGCTGAACCGGATATTTTCGTAGGCGGTGATGTTTACACAGGACCTAAATTTGCCATTGATGCTATTGCAGCAGGAAAAGAGGGGGCAATTTCCATCCATCGCTTTGTTCAGCCTCATAGCAGTCTTACAATCGGAAGAAACAGACGTCAGTTTATTGAACTTGATAAGAACAATATTCAGGTAGAAGAATACGATAATTCTTCCCGTCAGATACCGGGCATGAGAAAAGATGTTGACGCTCATAAATCTTTTAGAGATGCAAAAGAAACCTTTACAGAAGAACAGGTGAGAAAAGAAACAGCACGTTGTCTGGGTTGTGGAGCTTCTGTGGTAGATGAAAATAAATGTATTGGATGTGGAGTTTGTACCACAAAATGTGAATTTGATGCCATTCATTTATATAGAGAACATCCGGAATGCAGTACTATGCATAAATCAGAAGACAAAATGAAAGCAATTCTTCCTTATGCATTTAAGCGAGAGATGAAAATCCGTTTTGGAAAAAAGGAGAAATAGAATATGCATGAGCTGGGAATCGTCTTTCATATTATTGACAGTTTAAAAGAAGTGGGAGAAGAAAACCATTTAAAGCAGATTGCGGGGGTAACTCTGGAAATAGGGGAAGTTTCAGGAGTTTTAGAAGATTATCTACAAAACTGTTGGCGATGGGCGTCAGACAGAACAGAGCTTTTAAAAGGAGCATTACTTACCGTGGAACAAATTCCGGCAGTGACCTTTTGCGAGGATTGTAAACGGACTTATTCTACAACAGAATTTGGTAAGATTTGTCCATATTGCAAAAGCGAAAATACATATCTTGTAGCCGGAAATGAGTTTAATATTAAAGAGATAACGGCCTGCTGAAATAAGCAGGCAGAAAGAGAAAGGAAGGGATTTTATGTTATTCCAGATTTACGGAGATAACACAGTATGGCAGTTATTAGGCTGGATTTTAGTATTTGCAGGGCTTATTCTTATGAATGAGCTGGCAAGAAGAAGTAAAACAGGAGGAATTTTCTGCTTCCTGATTTTGCCTGCAGTCTTGACTGTGTATTTTGTGGCAATTTATGTAGGCGCAGCTATGGGTGCAGATTGGGCGTTACACAATCAGACTTATCTTCACATGACAAGCTGGTTCCATTATGCAAAATTGTATGCGGCAACTGCAGGATGTATCGGTTTTATGATGATTAAATACAAATGGGGAATTGGAAAAAAAGAATGGTTTAAACTGTTCCCATTTCTCATTGTAGCAATTAATATTTTAATTGCGGTAGTCAGTGATTTCGAGTCCGGTGTGAGAGGTATGATGGCAATGGCAGAATACGGAGATCGCTGGTGGCTGTCATCTGAAAACGTATGGTTATATGGAGGCTGGTGGAACTGGGTAAACGGTATTTCCGGTTTGATTAATATTTTCTGTATGACAGGATGGATGGGAATTTATGTTTCCAAAGATAAAGAAGATATGCTGTGGCCGGATATGACATGGTGTTTTATTTTGGCTTATGATTTATGGAATTTTGAATATACCTATAATAATCTTCCGACTCATGCATGGTACTGCGGACTTGCACTTCTCTTAGCTCCAACTGTTGCCAATGCTCTTTGGAATAAAGGCGGCTGGATACAGAACAGAGCAAATACACTGGCTTTATGGTGTATGTTTGCACAGGTATTTCCACTGTTTCAGGATGCCAGCAGATTTACCACGATACCGGTATTGTATGCAGACGGATTTATGGATGCTGCCACAAGACCATCTGCGGCAAATCCGACTATGCAGGGAATCGTAGCAATTATTGCGTTAATTGCCAATGTATTATGTATGGCAATGATTATCAAACGTGCAAAACAGCAGAAGAAAAATCCATATAAACATGAAATTTTCACAGACCAGAAAGATTTTAAACTGGCTATGGAAAGAGCAGAAAGATAAAAACGGTTGTATAGAAACAGCTATTGTGAATATTGATATATTCCAATAGCTGTTTTTACTAATCGAAATAAATTTGTGTATCTCCGTCAATACATTGTTTTAGAGAATATTCAATCCAATCTACCGCTCCTTGTGTGTCCCTGTTTTTTATGTAAGTCCACATGGTGTAATTGCGGTTGTAGAGTGTTTCTATACCGTATAGTTCACAAAAGCGTTCCCACATGGTAAATATTGGCGCATGAAAAGATTGGAAAATCAGCGGGATTAAAGTATTTTTAGAAGATAGTGCAAACTCATGCTGAAAAGCAAAAGCGGCTTCGATGGCCTCATGGACATTTGTAGTATTTTGAATAGCTTCTGCCTTTTCAAAAAGTATCTGAATTTCTTCATCGGTAATCATAGGAATACTCAGTCTGGCGATTAGAGTATCAAGAGCAATACGCACTTCTAAAATAGAACGAATTTCTTCTCTGCGAATACGCCCTCCATTATATTTCATAATTGCAACTAAAGTTTCTACGGTACCTTTTCTGCGATAGTCTGCCACAAAAGTTCCGCTTCGAGGTTTTACAATTAAAAATCCTTTTTTTTCTAATTCTGCAATTCCGCTGTTTACCACAGCACGACTGACCTGCATCATCTGAGCAAGCTGTCGTTCAGGAGGGAGTTTTTCACCGATTTTTAGCTTTCCTGATAAAATCATATTTTCTAATTGATCTACAAAAAGTTCCCTAAGAGAGGGAGAACTGATTTTTTCAAATTCCATAATATTTCTCCAAAACAGTAAAATTTGAGTTCATTATATTGCGAAATAAAAGAAACTGCAAGGGCTTTCTTATTTTTAATTGACCGCAGTGAAATGGTATAGTATTATATAGTTGTTTTACAATTTAGAAAAACAGCAGTATAAACTGTTGAGCAGGAGGAAACCATGTTAATTGTTAAGAAGTTCGGAGGAACCTCTGTTGCCGATAAAGAACGTATTTTTCATGTGGCAAAACGGTGTATAGAGGATTATGAAAAAGGAAATGATGTTGTGGTTGTTTTGTCTGCGATGGGAAAATATACGGATGAATTGATTGAAAAAGCTCATGATATCAATCCCAATCCACCTAAGCGGGAAATGGATATGTTATTTACCATTGGTGAGCAGATGTCTGTATCCCTTATGGCCATGGCCATGGCACAGTTGGGAGTAAGAGCTGTTTCTTTAAATGCTTTTCAGGTGTCTATGCATACCACCAGCAGTTATGGAAATGCAAGATTAAAGAAAATTGATACAGAGAGAATTAAAAGAGAACTGGAAGACAGAAAAATTGTAATCGTAACAGGTTTTCAGGGCATAAATAAATATGATGATTATACAACTCTTGGCAGAGGCGGTTCTGACACCACAGCAGTAGCTCTGGCAGCAGCTCTTCATGCAGATGCCTGTGAAATTTATACAGATGTAGATGGTGTTTATACAGCAGATCCTCGTCTTGTACCTACAGCTACAAAATTAAAAGCAATTACTTATGATGAAATGCTGGATTTGGCTACATTAGGAGCAGGTGTGCTGCACAATCGTTCTGTAGAAATGGCTAAAAAATACGGTGTGCGTCTTGTAGTACGCTCAAGTTTGAATAATTCTGAAGGAACAGTGGTAAAGGAGGTTGTAAATAAAGTGGAAAGAATGATTATCAGCGGGGTTGCATTAGATAAAAATGCAGACAGAATTTCAGTAATCGGTATTCAGGATATGCCGGGAAGTGCATTTAAGCTTTTTAATACATTGGCAAAGAAAAATATTAATGTAGATATTATTATTCAATCTGTAGGAAGAGACGGTACAAAGGATATTTCCTTTACTGTTTCCCATGAAAATCTGGAGGAGGCTATTGCACTTCTGGAAGAAAAGAAAGAAGCACTGGGATTTGAGAAAGTAGAATATAACTGTGATGTTGCAAAACTTTCTATTGTAGGTGCCGGTATGATGTCTAACCCGGGTGTTGCAGCAAAAATGTTTGAATGTCTGTATAATCAGGATGTAAATATTAATATGATTGCCACCTCTGAAATCCGAATTACTGTTTTAGTAGCACAGAAGGATGCGGTAGCAGCTATGAACGCAGTTCATGAAGCATTTGGCTTATCTGATAGAAACTAAATAGAGAAAGCGGGGTAGTGTAATGCAGCAATTTTATTATGGCGGAGATGTTCTCACCATGGAAAAAGAAGGGGAAATCTTAGAAGCTGTACTTGTGGAAAATGGCAGGATAAAAAAAGCTGGAGATTTTGAAAAAGTAAAGGTTTTTGTAAAAGAAGACGCACAATGGATAAATCTGAAAGGGAAAACACTGATGCCCGCATTTATCGATGCACATAGCCATATATCTACTGCTATTCAAATGTCACAGGCAGCAGATTTAAGTCAGTGTGAGAGTTTTGAGGAAATTATTTCTGTTTTGAAAGAGTATCAGCAGGAGAATAAAATAGAAAAGACAGGTATTATTATTGGATTTGGATATGATCATAATTTCTTACCTCAAGGGAAACAGCCGGATAAGAGCTACTTAAATCAGGTTTCCAAAGAAATACCTATTTATATTTCTCACGCTTCCGGGCATATGGGATGTGCCAATGACGCTGCTTTGGCTTTGGCAGGTATTACAAAGGATACAAAAGATCCGGAAGGCGGTAAAATCGGCCGCTTTGATAAAGGAAATGAGCCTAATGGTTATCTGGAAGAAGCCGCGATGATGTTGCTGCAAAAGGCCATAGGTCCCAGAATAAAATTTGATTTGAAAGCAGGTTTGAAAAAAACTCAGGAGCTGTATCTGCAAAACGGAATTGTAACTGTGCAAGACGGTGCGGCTTCTCCTGAATCTTTTGCAATGCTGCGACAGTTTGATGAAAGTAAAGAGCTGATTTTAGATGTGGTGCTATATCCTTTATTGCAAAATAAGGCTCAAGAGTTATTTTTGGAATTTCCTGAATATGCAGAACAATATTGTGGGAACTTAAAGCTGGGAGGCTATAAAGCAGTCCTTGACGGCTCTCCTCAGGGACGTTCTGCATGGCTGACAAAACCTTATGAAAAAAGTGAAGGATATTGTGCTTATCCATGGTTTTCTGATGAAGAAACAGAAAAATTTATGGAAACAGCAGTGGAAGACAGCAGACAGATTTTAGTACATTGTAATGGAGATGCAGCAGGAGATCAGTTTATTCATGCCTATAAAAAAGCATTGGAAAATAGTAAAAATCCTAAAAAAGATAAGCTTCGTCCGGTAATGATTCATTGTCAGACAGCAAGGGAAGACCAGTTGGAGGAAATGAAAAAACTGGGGATTCTTCCGTCTGTTTTTGTAGGACATGTCTATTACTGGGGGGAAGTACACAGACATAATTTAGGTGAAGAAAGAGCAGCCCGTATCAGTCCTTGTCATTCTGCGTTTTTAAGAAATATGAAGGTGACTTTTCATCAGGATACGCCGGTCACAAAGCCGAATATGCTGCATTCTGTATGGTGTGGTGTAAATCGTATTACACGCACAGGAAATCAGTTAGGTAAAGAGCAGTGCTGTACTGTGTATGAGGCACTTCAGGCAGTGACTATAAATGGTGCATACACATACTTTGAAGAAAAAGAAAAGGGAAGTATTAAAGAAGGAAAAAGAGCAGACCTTGTTATTTTGGACAGAAATCCAATGAAAACAGAGAAAAAAATGTTAAAAGAAATACAAGTTTTGGAAACCATAAAAGAGGGAAAAAGCGTTTGGAAAAAGGAAGATAGATAAATATGGATGCCAAAGAAAGAAAAAGGCTGCTTAGAAAAAGAGCAGTAAGAAGACAGTTAGGGATTATTGTTGCTGCCCTGTTCGTTATAGGACTCAGCTTCTATTTTGTGTCCAGCATTACATCTGCCAGAGCAGAAGCGAAGGAAGAAAAAGCGAAAAAGGAAGCTCAGATTGCCGAAGAAGAAGCAAAAGAAGCCGCTGTGAAAGTACGTCAGGAAGAGCATAAAAAGGAAGCAGAAGAGCGGGAAGCACTGATGAAAAAACTTCAAACGGAGACGGAAAATATGGTAAGTGGATTTGCAGGTGACTGGAGTGTATATATTCAGGAAATGGATTACGGGAATGAAATTGCCTTAAATAATGAGCCTATGTATCCTGCAAGTTTGGTAAAGCTGTTTGTTATGGCAGCCACTTATGAAAATTTGGATGAAGTTATGGAAAATCAGACTGAATATTATAAGAGTGAGGAAAAAGCCTGGAGTGAAACAAAGAAGCTTTTAGAGGAGATGATAGAGGTTTCCGATAATGAAGCTTATAATGAACTTATAAAAGTTCAATCTTCTGATCGAAGTTTTGTAAAGGGAGCAGCTAAAATCAACGAATATCTGAAAGAAAATGGATATGAAGATACAGGAATACATACCACTTTACATCCTGCATATTCCAAGTCTGAAAAAGACGGCAAGGGCGATAATGTAACTACAGTAAAGGATTGTGGAAAGCTTTTAGAAAAAATCTATAAGGGAAACTGTGTCAGCCATGAAAAATCGGGCAGTATGTTGCATTTATTATTAAATCAGGAAAATACTATGAAAATTCCTCAGGGACTTCCTGAGGGGATAAAGGTTGCCAATAAGACAGGAGAAACTTCTGAGGTACAGCATGATGCGGCAATTGTATACGGAGAAAACACAGATTTCATTTTATGTATTATGACAAAAAATACGAATGGAGCGGAAGAAGTATATGGAGATATCCATGAACTTACGAAAATGGTATATGATACTTTAAATCCATGAGAATAAGAGCTGTTGTGTCGGACAAATGATACAATAGCTCTTTTCTTATGCTTTTGGGAGCAATTTAATGGGAGAATTCTGTTTTGCGAAAATCTTTCATAAATGGTAAATAGATTTTTTATAGAGAATTTTAGGATAGACTTGAAGTAAAAATAATTACGGAAGGGAATGAAAAAGTTGGGTTACAGGATTTTAATTGTAGATGATGAGATAGGAATTTTACAGCTTTTACAGGATTACTTTGAAATACAAGGATATGAGGTTTTAACTGCCCAAAATGGGAAGGAAGCCATAGCAAAAGCGATAGAGGATTTGGATTTGATTTTGCTTGATATTAATTTACCGGATATTGACGGTCTGCACGTGTGTCAGGAAATCAGAGGAAAAATAGAGTGCCCCATTTTGTTTTTAACTGCAAAAATAGAAGAACAAGATAGGATTAACGGCTTTTTAATGGGTGGAGATGATTATATTCTGAAGCCTTTTTCCATAGAGGAATTAGGCGCAAGAGTCATGGCTCATATCAGAAGAGAAAAACGCCGTCAGCCTATAAAAGACACTCAAAAAGGGTTTGTGATTTCTTATAGTCAGAGAAGTATTTTTTATGATGGAACACCAATTACTTTTACAAAAACAGAGTTTAATATTTTAGAATTATTGTCTATGAATCCGGGGCAGATATTTAGTAAAGAGCAGATTTATGAGCAGGTAAGGGGCATTGACGGTACAGGAGATAATACTATTATTACAGAACATATCAGACGTATTCGAAATAAAATCAGTGCATATACAGACAGAGAATATATTAAAACTGTATGGGGAGTGGGATATCAATGGATTGGATAGATGTAAAGTTTGCAAATTTGAAGAAACAAATACAGGAAATGTCCTTATTTCGTGGAATTTTATGCTATTTCCTAATCTATGGAGGGGCTGCACTCATTTTGACAATTCTCACTGTGCGCATTTGTGAAAGACGGCTTTTGATGTGGCATACAGGAAGAATAGAACCGGAGAACTGGCAGGTACTTTTATGGGGAATAAGTTCCAGATTTTCCGGATTTTTTTATTTAACAATATCCGTAATTATTATGTTGAGACAGTTTTATAAAAACAGATTAAAACGTCCTTTTGCTCTTTTAGAAAAAGGAGTTTTGGAAATACAAAATCAGAATTTGCAGTTTTCTTTGGAATATGAAAGTCAGGATGAGATGGGACAGCTTTTGAAATCTATGGATAAAATGCGAGAAACATTAGTAAAAAATTATGAGCACATGTGGAAACTGATAGAAGAACAAAAACAGTTAAATGCGGCATTTGCCCATGATTTGCGTACACCTTTAACGGTTTTAAAAGGATACTGTGAATTTTTGAGCCGGTATTTACCTCAGGGTGTAGTAAGTCAGGAAAAAATGACAGATATTTTACATTTAATGATGAAACAGCTGGAACGATTGTCTGATTTCAGCAAAACTATGAAAGAAGTCCGAAATTTAGATGAATATCCTATTGAAAAGGAAAAAACAGAATTGTTCCATTTTTGTAAAACTGTAGAAGGTATTGCGGAAGCTTTGAATATAGGAGGGGCGGTTACACTTTCTGTGAAATATTTGTCTGCAGAAATGGAAAAGCAGAAAGTATTTTTTGATGAAAATATTGTGTTGGAAGTTTTGGACAATCTTTTATCCAATGCTATTCGTTTTGCTAAAAGCCAGGTTATTGTGTCTATTGAGATTGAAGAAGAGATAATGGGAAAATATATGTATTTATATGTAGAAGATGATGGAAAAGTTTTTTTAGATAGTGAACTGCATAAAGCGATTGGACCTTATTACAGCAGTGAACAGGAAGAAGAACACTTTGGAATCGGACTCTATATTTGTAATATGCTTTGTAATTTACATGGTGGAACAGTTAGTTTGGCCAATAAAATAAACGGAAATGGAGCTATTATTTCAGCCTCCTTTTTGATTTCTTAAAGAATTTTTAGGAAAAAATAGACAGAATGTAGAGTTTTTTCTTTTATGATAAGAGCATCAAAGAAAAGGGAGTTGATGGTATGAGTTTAGAAATTGAAATAAAAAACCTGAGTAAAAATTATGGAAAAAAACAGGCGCTGGATCATGTAAATCTTACAATTTCAAAGGGGATGTTTGGGCTTTTGGGAAGAAATGGAGCAGGGAAAACCACGTTGATGAAAACCCTTGTTACCCTTCTGAAAAAGCAGCAGGGAAGTATTACGATTTGCGGAATACCTGTGGAAGAAACTGCAGAAATAAGAAAAATTGTGGGTTATCTGCCACAGGATTTTTCCATGTATCCGAATATGACTGTGTATGAAGCTATGGATTATCTGGGCGTTTTGTCAGGTATGTCAAAAGAAGAAAGAAGAAAAAGAATACCCAAACTTTTAAAACGTGTAAATCTTCAGGATGACAGAGGAAAAAAAGTAAAGGCATTGTCGGGAGGAATGAGAAGAAGATTGGGAATTGCGCAGGCAATTCTCCATAATCCCAAAGTATTGATTGTAGATGAGCCTACAGCAGGTTTGGATCCGGAAGAACGAGTACGTTTTCGAAATCTTTTAAGTGAGATTGCAGAAGAAAGAATTGTAATTTTATCGACTCATATCGTAGGAGATATTGAAGCTACTTGTGAAAATATTGCTGTTATGGATCAGGGAAAAATTCTTTTTAAAGGTACCGTAGAGGATTTCCTTTCTCTTGCAGAAAACAAAGTCTATACAGTAAAAGTCAGTAAAAAGGAACTGCCGCAGTTAAAAAAAGAATACCGTGTAACAGGTATGCTTACTACAGGCAATAATGTCTCTGTAAGGTTTATTTCTGATGAGAAACCATCTTTTGCAGCAGAAGTATGTACTGCAGGAGTAGAGGATGC
>URHS01000018.1 GCA_900547685.1 uncultured Blautia sp.
TAAAGCTTCTATAGAACCACGCGACTATCGCGTGGTTTTCTTAATACAAAAAGGCGCTGCACTTTCGTACAACGCCCTTGATTTCTATTGGTATTTTTTATTGTAAAGAAATAATAATACCAGAAGACCAACTAATCCGATTAATTCCATAGCCAGACCTGTAAGACTGATATTTTTCTGCCCCACAATAATTAAGCCGAGGCAAACAATAAAAACAATACTTTTAATAATAACCTTTACTGCATTATTCATTACTATTTCCTCCTTATCCTTTCAGACCGCCGAGAGTCATACCCTCAGTTAAACGTTTCTGTACTGCGATATACAGGATTAATGTAGGAAGCATAACAATTACAAGACCGGCATACATGATACCGTAGTTTGTAGCTGTCTTTTCTACTGCCATCAGGTTCTTAAGTCCCATAGCCAGTGTATCATGTCCATCCATTAATGTGTATGCAATAATATATTCATTCCAGAAGGACAGGAAGTTAAATAAGATAACTGTAATGATACTTGGTTTTGCCATAGGAATCATGATTTTTGTCATAGTTTTAAAGTAACCGCATCCATCAATATAAGCTGCTTCTTCAAATCCCTTCGGCAGAGTTTTAAAGTAACCGCTCAATAAATAAATAGTAAACGGAAGGCTGGTAGCTGCATAAATCAGCGCCAGAAGGAAACGGTTATTCAAGAAGAAATCAACACCGAATGCCTTATTTGCATCTGACAGCATTAAGAAAATCGGAACTACAATGTAGTTTACGTTAATAAACAGACCAGCCATACAAGCCAGATTTAAAATTCCTTTGCCTTTAAAATTAAATCTTGCCAATACATAAGATGATGGCAATGCAATTAACAGCAACAGACAAAGAGCTAATGCTGTTACGATAACAGAGTTTAAGAAAAACTCTCCCATTCTGGCATCTACAAATGCCTGTGTAAAGTTTTCCCAACGTGGATTAGATGGAAGTGCCCATGGATTAATATCTGCACCAATAAATTCTGCATTTCTTTTCACACTGGCCATAAATACCCAGCCAACCGGTACAACAATAGAAATTGCCAGAGCAAAAAGAGCAATATAAATAATAACTTTAGATAAAATATGACTTACTTTATTTGTTTTTTTCATTTCTTTTCGCTCTCCTTTCTAAAATTCTAATACTTCTCGATCTGTAATCTTATTTACAACTGCTGCAAGAACAAATGAGAAAATAAATACAACTACACCGATTGCCATACCATATCCATATACACCTGCGCCATAAGCCTGTTTGTACATATAGTTCAGTGCAACTTCTGTTTTTCCGTTTGGTCCACCATCTGTCATAATCTGAACAAACAGGAAACTCAAGTTAATAGTACTGATAATGTAGAAAGTCAATGTTGTACGAATATTGTTCCAAATAAGAGGCAGTGTTACTGTAAAAAATGTATGTATTTCTGAAGAGCCGTCAAGAGATGCTGCTTCATATAAATCTTCCGGAATTGCTGCCATACTTGCCATATACATAACCATATAATAACCAATGGCCTGCCATACAAGAGCAAAAATTACAGAATAAAGAACAATTTTCGGCTCACCCATCCACTGATGTACTAATCCATCCAGATGAATTGCTTCTAAAAATGTATTTAACAAACCTGTACTAGGATTGTAAATAGCACCAAAAATACCTGCTACAACTACAATACTTAAAATATTCGGAATGTAGAAAATAACTCGGAAAAGATTTTTTCCTTTAAAATCCCCTCTGGATAACAAAGCTGCAAAAAGGACTGCCAGTACGATTGTAAAAATCATAACCAATACAATAACCAGAATTGTATTCTGCATTGCTTCTAAGAAAGTTTTATCCTGCATCAATTTTGCAAAGTTTGCAAACCCAACAAATTCTTTCTTGTTTGTAATTCCGCCCATGCGGTATAAAGACATGTTAAATACTTTTACTGTCGGAACGAAAATAAAGAGTAAAATTAAAAGAACTGCCGGTGCCAGACAGGCAAACACAAAACGTCCCTGTGATTTTTTCCTGTTCATGGTTTTCCTCCTTTTCTTTTAAAAACGGTGAGTCGTAAACAACTCACCGTTTCAATATCCATGCTTAAATTGTGCTTACTTTAAAGCGCCTGCACATTTTTCCCATGTTTCTGTTAACTGTGCCTGCCAATCTTCTACTGTCATTTCACCTGTGTTTACACCATAAGCTGGTCCATAAACTGCTTCTTTCATGTTCAGACCTTCGATTGGTTCTGTAGCAACCCAGCCACCTGTAACTGTAACGATGTTATCTGCTGTTGATGCTTCGTAGCAGTCTTTTGTTGTACCTTCTGGTAATTTTTCAGCAGCACCTTTTACTGGAGCTACAACTGGAGCTGGAGCTGTTGTGCCTGTTTCTTTATCTGTTGTTTCATTATTTAATAAAATATCAACAACTTTATCAGAATACATAAATTTGATAAATTCTTTTGCTAAATCCATGTTTTCAGCTTCTGCCGGAATCCACATCTGCTCTGTAAATGTGTACATTGTCTGGCTTTCATCGCCTTCCCACTTAGGAGCTGGCATCATTCCCCATCTGAATTCTTCTGGTGTAGAAGCAGCCATTTCACCGATTACCCAGTTACCATTTGGCATGAATAATGCTTTGTTATCAATAACGTTCTGCTGGTTGATTTTGAAACCACCGTCAGCATTTGCATTTGCTACTGTATCTTTTTCTGTGTAATCAGCAGATACTAATTTTCCTAAAGTATCAAGAACTTTTTTACCTGGTTCAGATGTCCATGTATCTTTGTCGTATTTGATTGCTTTCTGATAGAATTCTGTTCCGCCAGCCTGTGCTAACATACTGTACATAGTTGCATCTAAGTAACCGGACTGTGGGAATGTGAATAAAGCAATTCCGTCACCCTTAGCCTGATCACCTAAAGCAAAGAATTCTTCCCAAGTTGTTGGAAGATCATATTTTTTACCTTCACCTTCGAACAGGTTTTTGTTGTACCAGAATCCTGTTGGTGTATAGAAGATAGGTGCAAGGTAGATTTTTCCATCAGCAAATGGCTGTGCATCTGTACCATCTGTAATACCATCTAACAGTCTGCTCTTTAATTCTTCATCAGCAAATACATCTGAGATATCAGCAACTGCACCTTCTTTTAACATTGTTTCTGTAAATCCGCTCTTCTGTCCTAAGTTATAGTATACTACGTCAGGGAATTCACCTTTCTGAATGGATTTTGTTAAATCCTTGTCCAATTCAGAAGACATTTCTAATTCTACTTCAACACCTTTTTCTTCTTCGAAAGCTGCTGCAATATCTTCCCAGATTTTTTCTCCGTTACCGCCTTTAAAAGCAGCTAATTTAAGAGTCTGTTTTTCTTCGGTCTTTCCTTCTTCTTTTCCTTCTTCTTTGCCTTCTTCTTTACCTGTTTCTTCTGTTGCAGGTTTTTCTTCTTTTTTGTCTCCACATGCAGCAAGTCCAGATAAAGTCATTGTTGAAACAAGAGCCATAGCTACAAGTTTCTTTACCATTTTCATTTTCATCGCTAATTCCTCCCTAATTTATAGATGTTGAACATCTCGTTTAGATTTTATATGTTACATTATAGCACATTTTTTCATTTTGTATTTATATTATTTATTGCATATTTTGCACAATCCACTTTCTCTATGGTTATTTTGCCCAAAAACAGGATATATTTCTTATTTATTTATGTTTTTCTCGTATTCTAACGCAAAACATTCCTATTTATGTTTCGTCACCTTCACCAACACCTTATGATATTTTTGCAAATTACCTTGTATTTTCCTGAGAATTCTCGTATAGTTGTAAATAGTTTGAATGAATGGAGGAATGAAATTTTGAACCAACCTAATATATTACTTATTATGACGGATCAGCTTCGTGGAGATTGTCTGGGGTTTGCAGGACATCCTGATGTAAAAACACCTTATCTTGATACCCTTGCCAGCAGAGGTATTTCCTTCGATAATGCTTACAGTTCCTGCCCAAGCTGCATCGCTGCAAGAGCCGCACTTCATACCGGTATGGCACAGGAACATCACAAGCGAACCGGATATGAAGACAATATCCCCTGGGAATACCCGAATACTATGGCTGGTGAACTTGCCAATGCAGGTTACTACTGCCAATGTGTAGGAAAAATGCACGTACATCCTCTTCGCAACTATCTGGGTTTTCATAATGTAGAGCTCCATGACGGATATCTGCACAGTGCACGTTACACAAATGTACCCTGGCAGGAGTCCCAGAAAAATGCTGATGACTATTTTCACTGGTTAAAACAAGAAAAGGGAATTGATGCAGATGTAACCGATACCGGTCTGGAATGTAACAGCTGGGTAGCACGTCCTTGGATTTATGAAGAAAAATATCATCCTACCAACTGGGTTACAGATAGAAGTATTGATTTTTTAAGAAGAAAAGACCCTCAAAAACCGTTCTTCCTTATGGCATCTTATTTAAGACCTCACCCACCTTTTGATGCACCGACTTACTATTTCGATTTATATAATAGAAAAGAACTGACACCGCCTGCTGTAGGTGATTGGGAAACAACAGAAGAATTACAGACTATGGGCCGAACCTTTGACTCAAAATGCGGACCATCTGATCCGGACCTTATCAGAGAAGCTCAAATCGGTTATTATGCCTGCATTACCCATCTGGACCACCAGATTGGACGTCTGATACAGGCTTTAGTAGAATACGGTGTTTATGACAATACACTCATTCTATTCACCTCTGACCACGGTGAAGAACTATGTGACCATCATATGTTCCGAAAGTCCAGACCATATCAGGGAAGTATCCGTATTCCTATGATTATATCAGGAAATGAAAAACTCCTTCCCGGTATAAAACAAGGCACAGTTTCTCACAGCGTTGTGGAACTTCGTGATGTTATGCCAACTCTCCTTGATTTTGTAAAAGGAAATATTCCGGAAAGTGTAGATGGAAAAAGTATGCTTCCACTGGTTAAAAATCCTGACAAAAAGCTCCGAGATGTACTCCACGGAGAACATTCTTACGGACCTTATTCCAATCACTGGCTGGTTTCATCTTATGACAAATTTATCTGGTATAGTGAAACCGGAAAAGAACAATATTTCCGCATCAGCGAAGATCCCAAGGAGCTTCATGATGAAATATCCAATCCAACTTACAAAGAACGCATTAAAGAACTTCGCAGTACTTTAATTGCAACTTTAAAAGACCGGCCGGAAGGCTTTTCAGACGGCACACAACTCATTGCCGGCTGCCCGTATCCGCCTTACATGCCGGAAATGAAATAAAAATACTCTGTTGTCCCATAAGTTTTCTATGGGACAACAGAGAAAATTCTTATACTCTTGCTGCCAGCCATTCCCATCTGTCAATGGTATATTCAAAAAATTCCTGATACGCTTTACAGAAGTAATTCTTATTTTCTTTCGTATAGTTTCTTCTACAGCCTCCTCTACAAAGAGGATACCATTTACAGGCTTTACAGTCTTCTCCTCTCTTCATTCCCTCTTTAAAAAATTCCATACCCGGCAAAATCCCCTGAAAGAAACGAAAATTCTCATCCTGCACGTTGGCAACTCTACAATGATCTAAAACGTAAAAATCACATGGATAAATATCGCCGTTTGCTTCTACGATGTTTTGCATGGAACATCTTCCTGTCTGAGCACAGGCTTCCGGTGGCAATCCTTTAAGTATGGATAACCAGTTATCAAATTCGCGAACAGAAACAATACTTCCTTTTCGAATATCCTCAAACCATAAATCAAAAAGTTCTTTCAAAGCTTCCGCATATACTTTCGGAGTTAAAGACCAAGGATATTGACCTTCTTCCTCTCCCAAAGGGTCTAAACAGGGAATATACTGTTGATAATAAAAGCCTTCTTTCTTTAAAAAACCATAGATTGAGGATATCTTTTTTGCACTCTGCTTCGTAAGAACACATAAAATATTTACTTCCACCTGATTTTTCAACAATGCCTTTGCATTTTTCAAAACAAGAGCAAATGTTCCTTTCTTTTTTATATCCTGTCTGTTTCTATCATGAATTTCTTTTGTTCCATCCAATGAAATTCCTACCAGAAATTGATTTTTCTTTAAAAATTTTATCCACGCATCATCCAAAAGTGTTCCATTTGTCTGAAGACAAAAATTTACTTTTGTCTCTTTCTTTTTATACTTCTTAGTACATTCCACAAATTTTTCAAAAAACTCTAACCCTGCAAGAGTAGGCTCACCACCCTGAAAGCCAAATGTACAAAAATCCTCCGCTTCCTCTAGTGCTTTTTTTATCAATATTTCCATCGTATCTTCTTTCATAATCCCATAAGAATGAACTTCTCTATTTTTACATTCATCTTCATAAAAACAATAAGAACATCTTAAATTACAATTTGAAGATGCCGGCTTTATCATCATTTGCATATATTTCATGTTTTTCTCTCCTTCGCGCACTATTTTCTTTATTGTATCTTTTCACCTCCACAAATACAACATTTTTATACAAATGTAGATTTTTCTCTCTTTTTCCTTTATAATAGAATCAATATTCATTCTTTTTTAGGAGGTTTATCATGCCATTTAAAAGTTTAGAATTGACTGAAGATGTAAAAATTGACAGTATTATTACGATTCATTATTTTGAATATATGAGTGATTATAGTTTCCCCGGAGAACGCCATGACTTTTGGGAATTTTTATGTGTAGATAAAGGAGAAGTAGAAGTTACTGCTGACAACAGAGCTTACACTTTAAAAAAGGGGGAGATTATTTTCCATAAGCCCAATGAATTCCATACAGTTCGTGCTAACGGAAAAAGTGCTCCTAATCTGGTGGTAATTTCCTTTGATTGTACTTCCCCATGTATGGATTATTTTGAGGATTTAAAAACAAGCATTGGAGAACCTGAGCGTAATTTCATTGCTAAAATTATTTACGAGGCAAAACATTGTATCAAAACTCCTTTAAATGATCCTCAGACAACGGAAATGGTGCGAAATGCAGATGCCCCTTTTGGTTCAGAACAACTGATTAAAATTTATCTTCAGGCTCTGCTTATTACCATGATTCGTAACTTACAGTTGGGACAATACTCTGCTCCTGCCACTAAGTCCATGAAGTTAAAAAATGATGATTTATTATATAATAAAATTACCACTTACTTAGAAGAACATATTCGAGAACATCTGAGTATTGAAACAATATGCCGGGATAATCTCATTGGTCGTTCTCAGCTTCAGAAACTTTTCAGAGAACATGACCAGTGTGGTGTCATTGATTATTTTTCCCGTCTGAAAGTAGAACTGGCAAAACAACTAATCCGTGAAAATCACCATAACTTTACACAGATATCGGAGTTTATCGGCTATAATTCTATTCACTATTTTTCCCGTCAATTTAAAAAAATAACGGGAATGACTCCTTCAGAATATGCCTCTTCTATTAAAGTGATTTCTGACAGGAAATAGACTTTCTGCATTTTAGCATTGTGTTTCCTTTCTGTTCATATTATAATGAAAGAAAATTCAGAAAAAAAATATTCAACTACTTTATAAAAAGGAGAATAGGAAATGAAAATCTACAAAACAAAAAATTATGATGAAATGAGCAAAAAAGCAGCACATATCATCGCTTCTCAGGTTATTTTAAATCCTGATTGTGTACTTGGTCTTGCAACAGGTTCTACACCTGTAGGCACTTATAAAAATCTGATTGAATGGTATCAGAACGGCGATCTGGATTTCTCACAGATTACCTCCTGTAATCTTGACGAATACAGAGGTTTAAGTGGAGATAATGATCAGAGTTATCGCTATTTTATGAACCACAATCTTTTTGACCACGTAAATATTCGCAAAGAATGTACTTATGTTCCTGATGGATTAGACAAAGACAGCGATGCAGCATGCAAAGCTTATGAAGAAATTATTAAAAAAGTAGGCGGTATTGACTTACAGCTTTTAGGTCTTGGTCATAACGGACATATTGGTTTCAACGAACCTGCTGATGAGTTTCCGAAAACAACACACTGTGTAGACTTAACAGAAAGTACAATTCAGGCAAATAAACGTTTCTTTGAAAATGAAGCAGACGTACCTCGCCAGGCATATACAATGGGTATCGGTACAATTATGAGTGCAAAGAAAATCCTTGTTGTTGTAAGCGGTGAAGACAAAGCTGAAATCTTAAATAAAGTAATCAATGGACCAATTACTCCGCAGGTTCCTGCTTCTATCTTACAGCTTCATCCTGATGTAACAATCGTAGCTGACGAAGCAGCTTTATCTAAAACAAAATAATTTATCTAACATAAAAATGCTGTTTCATCAAACACAGCTTAGGAATATTGATACATTTTAGCAAATTTGTTGAGCATGCTTGAAGATTACAATCTAAAAAGGAGCTCAGACTATGCATAAAATATATAAATATTCTGATGTGCACTTTGATGAAACAGCATTTTTTAATTTGTCTTAATTTTCTTTAATTCTTTCCATTTTAATCGATTTCCATAATGCATCACAGATGCGCTGTATATACGAATAGAGAATATTGTCACAATTATAATGGCAAGTACCAAAAGAACTATAGAAATTCCCATTTCCTGCATGGTAATTTCTCCTGTAATTAACTTAAAAGGTACTGCAAAAGGTGATGAAATCGGCAGATAAACTGCTAACTTAGAAAGTGCTCCGCTGCCGCCTCCCATGACAGAAGTAAAATATCCCAGATAAAATCCTATAATTACAAGAATACTCACCGGCATCATAGCAGAGTTTAAATCCTCGATTTTGCTCACAGCAGCACCACATACAGAATTCATTACTGCATAAAGCGCATAACCTAAAATAAAATAGACAATCAGGAATGCCAATGTTTTCGGTGTAAAAGCAGAAACAGTTAAATCCACACCGGCAATCTGAAATCCTTCCGGTAGAATAAACTTATAGCAAACTGCTGCAAAAGCCATTAATCCACCCAATTGAAGCAGCCCAACTGCACCCATAGCCAGACATTTTCCGATTAAGATTTTGGAAGGCTTGGCTGAAATAATCAAGGTTTCCATAACTCTGGAAGTCTTCTCCGAGGAAATGGACATTGCCACACCATAACCATAATAATATACTGCAAAAAACATAACAAAAGTAAGTAATAGTCCTACTATATATTCCGTTAAATTCATATTTCCAATGAATTTCTGGGTATAAGTAAGGGGTGTCTGAATAATATCAACCTCTCCTTTTTCAACTCCTTTTTCTGTAAGAAGGTGAGACTGCCATATTTTATTACAGGCATCTACAATAGTATCCGTCTGTATCTTGCTTAAAAAGTTACCCACTGTAATCTCAAGCACCGGAACTGCATCCTTTTCCTGAATAGAAAGAATAGCCACACTTCTGCTTTCATCTATAGCTTGTTCCAGCCCTTTTACCGCATCCTGCTCTATGGATTTAAAATTCATTCCAGGGTAAGCTACTTTTAAATAAGGTATCTCTTTCTCAAAGACCCCTGTTTCATCAACCATATAACAGGTTCCGCTATATTCGGTCTTAACTTCTGCGCTTTCTTCTCCTTTATCAAAGAACGTCATCACACGTGGAATGGCACACATAACACCTAAAAGCGCCATAATCACAATCGTAGAAATCCAGAAAGCTTTCTTTCTGATTCCCTCTTTAAATGTATACGAAAATACGGTTAAAATCTGTTTCATTTGCTCTCCCCTGCCTTTCTGACGAAAATTTCCTGTAAGGACGGTTCGCGTATTTCAAATTTTAAAGGATAGATATTTTCCTCTGTCATTCGTCTTAAAAATCTATGGGCCATTTCATCCCCCTGTATTTTATATTCTGTCTCCCCTGCCCTCTTTTCAAACAGCTCCAGTCCTTCTTCTTGTGCCAATGTACCTACATCTTCGTATGCAGATACTATTAAATTGGTATGTCCGTACCCAGCTTTGATTTCTTTTAAATTTCCTTTTAAAAGCGTTTTTCCCCTGTCCAGAATAACCAAATTTTCACAGTATTCTTCTACGGTTTCCATCTGATGTGTACTTAAAATAATATACTTTCCCTCTGCTACAAGTTCCTTTACCAAATTTTTCAAAACCTGCGTATTTACCGGATCCAAACCGGAAAAAGGCTCATCCAGAAAAATCAGTCTTGGATTATGTATAATCGCTGCAATCAGCTGAATTTTCTGCTGATTTCCTTTGGAAAGCTTTTCCGCCGGTGTATTCTGATATTCCATCACCTGAAGTCTTTCCATAAGACGCAATGCAGATTTTTTCGCATTTTCCTTCTTCATGCCTCTTAATCTTCCAAAGTAAATTAACTGTTCTAATACTTTGGTTTTCATATAAATGCCCCTTTCCTCCGGAAGATATCCAAAAGAAAGTGTCTCTCTTGTAATAGGAGTCCCATTCCACAGTGCTTCTCCTTCGTCCGGCTGCATAATACCCAAAATATTACGGATTGTAGTTGTTTTTCCTGCTCCGTTTGTTCCTAAAAGGCCAAATACTCCTGGTCCTTTCATCTCAAAAGATAAATGGTCTACTGCTGTTTTTTCTCCGAATTTCTTTGTAATTTCTCTTACCTCTAATCCCATATTACGCCTCCTTATCTTTTCTTTTCATATTCGTACCAATAAATCAGTGACTGAGAAACCCATATCACCATTAAAATCAAAAATGGCACTACCCCAACTTCCACAGCATTGGATAAAATTAAAAGTCCGATAAAAACTGCCAGATACACAAACTGCGTTTTTAACTGCGTATAATATGCTGCCTGAAACATTCTTAATTTTTCTCTTTCATCACAGCTTGCCAGCCATTCTTTATTAAAATTCCAACTAAAAAAATTACCTCTTTTTTCCGGATTGATTTTCTTATCATATTTTATCAATTTTCCTATAAAAAATAAGTTCCAAAATACCATAACTGCATAAATCAAAACAGCTGTGACAGAAAACATGGCAGCAGTACGTGCTTCTGTATGCAAATTCCCAATGGAAATTCCTGAAATACACATTTCCGCTATCATAAAAACAGATAAAGTACTCTGGTATCTCTGAATACTTCTTTCCAACTGTTCTGTTTCTTCTTCTGAATCTTCATCCCATCGCTTCATTTTCTTAGCTACGATAAAAGTAAGCAAAGGGGCCAGAATAAAAAGTACCAAGGATAAAAACAGCAACGCCCAATCACTGTAATTTCCTGTAATATTCTCAGCTTCCCGCAAAATATTGGCAATATCATCTTTAAATATAAAACAGATAGCACTTCCTGCTCCTCCGATAAATGCTCCTAAAAGCATCAAGAGCACCATTTGTATTATGCCCTGCACACGTCCCGTTTCCTTCTTCCTTTTCTTACTCATTTTCGTCCTCCTCGTATCTGAATATTTCTTCCACGGTTGCGTTGCATTCCTTTGCAATTTTCAAGGCCAACGTTACAGACGGAGAATAATCTCCTCTTTCAATTAAACTGATGGTCTGTCTGGAAGCTCCAACTCTCTTTCCCAGCTCCTGCTGATTAATACCAAGTCTTGCCCGATATTCCTTCAGACTGTTATATAATGGCATTCCTCTTTCTACCCCCCCCCCTAATTTTTTGACCTGTTTTTTTGTCATTTTGACAATTATATTTGTCATTATTGTAGCAGATGACAAATATAATTGTCAATCATTAAAATAGAATTGCCGGACCTGATGCCTTAAGACAAAAAAAGTTTGACAGAAAATATTGAGTTCAAAGAAAATAATTAAATAGTCAAAAATCGCTGAAGTCTTATGACCTCAGCGATTTTTCTCTCCCTGAAAATTTTTCCATTCCCCACAAAATGCCCAGTGGAACTACGGTCAAAACAATCCCCAGCCACAGTGGAACAGGAAACATTCCTAATGCCATGCCTAAGAAATTCACAAAGAAATGACACCAGATTACACATTTTAAATTTTTATATTTATACATCACAGAGCCAAACAACAGGCCTGCCAAAAAGGCATAAGATGACTGGATAATATTGCCATGTATAATTCCAAAATACAATGCCTGTAAAATATTCGCAACCCAGAACGGAAAAGATTTTTCCAATATCTTTAAAGTCAGCCCTCTGAAAATCAGTTCCTCTACAAAAGGTGCTAAAAGCATAGTATATACCACAGAAAAAAAGGTAGGGCTGTACATTCCAAGACTTTCTATAACCTCTCCATAGTTTTCCATTTCCTGAGGAAACAGACCTGAAATCCCGGTAAGTGCAAAGCTGGTGCAAAACTGGATTGCTCCCCCTAAAAGTGCAAGTCCAATCCAACCTTTCGGTGAAACAATTATTTGCACAGTATCTTCCTTTTTCTTCAGACTCTGATACCAAAATCCGCCTATGAGCAGCGTCACAAAATTAATCAGCACTCCGTCAAAATAAGGAGGATAATCTCTCCAGAATAAAAACACAAGACTTACCACACTCTGAACAGCCAGCCACATCACAACCGGCAGAAGACTTTGTAAGATTGCTTTTGATTTCTCCATTTACTTTTCTTCCCCGCTTATTTCTTCAAAGTGAAATGCTTTCTTTCCTGAAGCATAATCCTGTACAATCTGTCCATGTCCGAATAATTTATATTTATAAGTTACCAGACCTTCCAGCCCTACCGGACCTCTGGCATGAATTTTTCCTGTACTAATTCCCACTTCCGCTCCAAATCCATAACGGAAGCCATCTGCAAATCTGGTAGAGCAATTATGATACACACCTGCAGAGTCCACAAGCTGCATAAATCTTTCTACGTTTTCCTGATTTTCACTTAAAATACAGTCTGTATGATGAGAACCATAAGTATTAATATGGCAAATTGCTTCTTCCACGTCTTCTACAATTTTCACGGAAATTGCCATATCTAAATACTCTGTATGAAAATCTTCTTCCTGCATTTCTTCACATTCTATTATCTGCTGTACTTCTTTTGTTCCCTTTATACTTACACCTGCTACTTTTAAAGCTTTTTCTGCTTCCGGCAGGAATTCTTTTGCAATCTGTCTGTTTACCAGTAATGTTTCTACTGCATTACAAGCTGCTGTATACTGTGTCTTAGCATCCACAAGAATAGGAATTGCCTTCTCTATATCGTAAGAATTGTCCACATAAATATGGCACACTCCATCTGCGTGTCCCATAACAGGGATTTTCGTATGGTTCATAATATACTGCACAAAGCTGTTAGAACCCCTTGGAATTAACAGGTCTACACAATCATGGCAGGAAAGAAGCTCGTCAATTTCCTGATGCTGCTCTGCCTGAAGCATACAGCCATTTGGTAATCCGCATTTTGTCACTACCTGATAAATAGTCTCAAATAAAACCTTATTTGTTCGTGCCGTTTCCTTTCCGCCTTTTAATACAGCACAGTTTCCGCTTTTGATACAAAGAGAGGATATCTGCACCAAAGCATCCGGTCTTGCCTCAAAAATAACTCCAATTACTCCAATGGGACAAGTTACTCGATACAAATTTAAATTCTCATCTAATTTCCTTGCAAGCTGTAATTTAGACAATGGATCAGGCAGTTTTATCAACTGCTCAATGCCTTCTATAACTGCTTTCAACTTTTCTTCGTCAAATTTTAACCTTTTCATTACAGAAGGCAAAACACCTGCTGCTTTTGCAGCCTCCATATCTTCTTTATTGGCTTGAAAAATTTCTTCTTTATGTTCCTGTAATGCCAAAGCAGCGGCTTTTAAAGCCTGATTTCTGGTTTCCGGTGAAAGTGCTGCCATTTTAGGGCTATCCTTTTTCATTTTCCTTACTTCATTTCTGATATCCATATTCATCTCATCCTTTACTCAATCCATAAGTCACTTGTTGTTTCATTATAGCCTTTCTACCTGTCAAACGCAATCTTTTCTACATTTGCTTTCTCACAATCTTATATTCATCTTCCATCTGAAAATAAGGGCAGTTATAAAAAGTATCTGATAAAAAGCGGCTCATCTCATCTTCATCTAAATTCACATCACAAATATAATATCCTAAATCTTCGTCATAAATATAATTGCTGCAGTACTCACATCCTGCTGTTTTTCCTGATTTTTTTGCCATTTCTTTCATTCCCTTTCTATGCTTTCTATTCAGATATATCAAAAACTATATTCTTTGTCAAATACTCATTGCAAATATACTTATTAGTGCTATAATGAAGTTTGATTTTTATATAATCTTTATGTCATTCTTATTTTTTTTATATTATCTTAATAATATTTTGGAGGTTCTTATGAAGATTATTATTGTGGGCTGCGGCAAGATTGGAAGTACCTTGGCTGAACAGCTCAGTTACGAGCAGCATGACCTTGTAGTTATCGACACAAATCCACAGAAAATTCAACAGCTTTCCGAAAGCATTGACGTTATGGGCATTACAGGAAACGGTTCCAGTGTCAATGTACTTTCAGAAGCCGGCATTGAAGATGCCCATATTCTTATTGCAGTCACAGGATCTGATGAATTAAATTTACTTTGCTGTGTAATTGCTAAAAAAGTAAGTAAATGTCATACAATTGCTCGTGTCCGCAATCCTATTTACAATAAAGAGCGCAACTTTATCCGCAAAAGCCTTGGTATCTCTATGATTATTAATCCGGAATATTCCGCAGCATTGGAAATTTCAAGACTTCTGCGCTTCCCTTCTGCAATTAAACTGGATACTTTTGCAAAAGGCCGAGTAGAATTAATGAAATTTAAAATTCTGCCGGAATTCCATTTAGACGGACTTTCTATTATGGAAATTGTTGATAAGTTGAAATGTAATATTTTGATTTGCGGCGTAGAAAGAGAAAATGAGGTATTCATTCCTTCCGGAAACTTTGTTCTGAAAGATTATGATTTTATTTCCATTATTGCTTCACCTGCCAACTCCTCAATATTCTTTAAGAAAATAGGAGTAACTACAAATCAAGTTAAAAATGCCTTGATTGTAGGCGGAGGTACTTTAGGATATTATCTGGCTTCCCTTCTTGACGAGTTAAAAATTAATGTGCGCATGGTAGAATCCCGCACTTCCCGCTGTGAAGAATTAAGCGAACTTTTACCAAAAATTACTGTTGTATGCGGTGATGGAACAGATAAAAAACTTCTTTTAGAAGAAGGTCTTACCCAAACAGAAGCTTTTGTAACTCTTACTAATATGGATGAGGAAAATATTCTTTTATCTCTTTTTGCAAAGAAGAATTCCCATGCCAAACTAATTACAAAGGTAAACCGTATCGCTTTTGACGATATTATTGATGGATTAGATTTAGGCAGTGTAATTTATCCCAAATATATTACTGCTGATTATATTCTGCGTTATGTACGTGCTATGGAAAATTCCTTAAGCAGCAATGTAGAAACTCTCTATCATATTTTAGATGGACAGGCAGAAGCGCTTGAATTTGCTGTAAAAGAATCTTCTCCTATTACAGATACGCCTTTATACGACTTAAATTTAAAAGACAATCTTTTAATTGCCTGCATTAACCGAAACGGCAACATCCAAATTCCGAGAGGGCAGGATACCATTCAGGTAGGAGATACTGTTGTTGTTGTAACTTCCATTTCAGGTTTACACGACTTAAAAGATATTCTGCAAAAATAAAAATCAGGAGATATTATGAATTACCTAATTGTAAAATCCATTATTGGCAGGGTATTGTATTTCGAAGCAGCTTTTATGCTTCTTCCCTGCGTCACAGCCCTTATCTATCAAGAATACAGCGGCTGGTCTTTTGTATTTACTGCACTTTTGTGTATATTAATCGGTGCAGTTTTAACGCGAAAAAGACCTAAAAATACGGTCTTCTATGTTAAAGAAGGTTTTGTAACTGTCGCACTGAGCTGGATTATACTAAGCCTTATGGGAGGACTTCCCTTTCTTTTCAGCGGTGTCATAGATAGCCCAATTGACGCCCTTTTTGAAACAGTCTCCGGTTTTACCACAACCGGTGCCAGTATTTTAAAGGATGTAGAAGTACTTCCAAAATGCATGCTTATGTGGCGAAGCTTTACTCACTGGATTGGAGGAATGGGCGTTCTGGTTTTTCTTCTTTCATTTATGGATATGCATGGCGGTTCCCACATGAACTTGATGAAAGCGGAAAGCCCCGGTCCCTCCGTAAGCAAATTGCGACCTACTGTGCGGTCCACAGCCAAAATACTCTATATTATCTATATTGTTTTAACTATAGTGGAAATCCTCTTATTACTGGCAGGTGGAATGCCTTTATTTGACTCCTTAACAACCAGTTTTGGTACTGCCGGTACCGGTGGATTTGGTATTAAAAATGACAGTATTGGTGGATATTCTCCTTACATACAAATTGTTGTCACCGTTTTTATGATTTTGTTTGGTGTCAATTTTAACGCCTACTTTTTAATCTGGTGCAGAAAATTCACACAGGCTTTCCGAATGGAAGAAGTACGCTGTTATTTTGGAATTATTTTTGCATCTATTGCAATAATTACACTAAATATTACCCACCTTTATTCTAATATTGGAGAAGCTTTGCGCCATGCAGCCTTTCAAGTAGGTTCTATTATTACTACTACCGGATATGCAACTACAGACTTTGACTTATGGCCACAGGTTTCCAGAACCATTTTAGTTCTTCTGATGTTTATCGGTGCTTGTGCCGGCAGTACCGGAGGTGGTATTAAGGTATCACGTTTCATTATCTTAATTAAAACAATAAAAAAAGAACTGCATACCTTACTTCATCCTCGCAGCATCCGTAAATTAAAACTGGATGGTCATACTTTGGAACATGAGGTAGTTCGCTCTACTAATGTATTCCTAATTGCCTATGTTTTAGTTTTTGCCATATCTATTCTCCTCATCAGTTTTGATGGACTGGACATGGTTACAAACTTTACCGGCGTTTCTGCGGCACTAAATAATATTGGACCCGGATTAGAATTAGTAGGTCCCACACAAAACTTTTCTATTTTCTCTAATGAAGCTAAGCTGGTTCTTATCTTTGATATGCTGGCCGGAAGGCTGGAATTGTTCCCAATGTTGCTGTTGTTTGTAAGGGAAACATGGAAAAAGTATTAAAATAGCTGTACCTTTCATAGTCAATCTGTGCACCCTTTGAGTCTATCCTCTTAAAGAGTGCTCCACAGATTTGCTGAAAGGTACAGCTTTTATTTTTTATCTATACGACTGCAAATTTATTTCATTCTGTTCTATTTTCTCTGTTAATTCTAGTATTTTTGCATGAATTCTATGTATCGTTTCAAAAAATTCAACATCATCCTTTCCGGTAGGATCATCCAATCTCCAATCTTCTCTATATTGGCATGGTATTGCAGGACAATCCACATTACATCCCATGGTAATCACAATATCTGCTTTAGGTATTTCCGATAACAATTTAGAATATTGTGTTTTTTCCATATCTATCTGATACATTTCTTTCATTAAACGAACTGCATCCTGATTGATTCTCGGTTTTGTTTCTGTTCCTGCAGAATAACTCTCAAAAACATTGGAAGAAAGATATTTTCCTAATGCTTCCGCAATTTGACTGCGACAGGAATTGTGAACACATACAAAAGCAACTTTAGGTTTTCTCATAAGAACTCACCAGCCTTTCGCTATTGTATTACTTCGTCAGCAGTTCTTTAATTTCTTCTACTGTCAATACTTTTCCATAAGACAGCACTGCCCCATTAAGCACTAATGCCGGTGTAGACATCACTCCATAGCTGGCTATTTCCGCAAAGTCTGTTACATGATCAATTTCATAATTTAATTGAAGTTCAGATATTGCTGCTCTGGTTGCTTTTTCTAATTCCATACATTTGGCACAGCCTGAACCCAATATTTTGATACCTTTCTCTTGTTTTTTGTTCTCTGCATTTTGCATTGTTTCTGATGTGCAGTTTCCGCTGCAGCAGCATGATTTTGTTTCTTTTTTCTTTCCAAATAATTTCATTTCTTATTCGCTCCTTTTAAATAAATAATGTGCTAAAAATATTAAAGAGATAACCTACAATAATAATACCAAACGTACAAATGGCAATAAATAAGGTCAATAATTTAGGTTTTACTGCCTTTTTCAGCATGATTAAAGACGGTAAACTCAATGTTGTTACAGCCATCATAAACGATAAAATTGTACCTAATTGTGCCCCTTTTGCAAGTAAAGCTTCTGCAACCGGAATCGTTCCGAAAATATCAGCATACATAGGCACCCCTATTAGTGTTGCCAAAACAACACCTAACGGATTGTTACTTCCTAAAATGCTTTCAATCCATGTTTCCGGTATCCAATTATGAATCATTGCCCCTATGCCTACGCCAGCCAGAATATACGGAAACACCTTCTTAAACGTTCCCGCAACTTGTTCCTTCGCATATTGAACTCTATCCTTTTTCGTTAAAGCAGGTGAACTAATATCAACCCTGCTTGCATTTTTCACAAAATCTTCTACATACTTTTCCATGTGTAATTTTTCAATTAAAGTACCACCAATAATTGCAATTACTAACCCAATAATCACATAGGCAAAAGCAACCTTAGCCCCAAAAATGCTCATTAACAATACAAGACTTCCTAAATCAACCATAGGCGAAGAAATCAAAAAGGAAAAAGTTACCCCTAACGGCAGTCCTGCACTTGTAAATCCTATAAATAAAGGAATAGAGGAACATGAGCAAAACGGTGTGACCGTACCCAACAACGCAGATATGATATTAGCTCCAATACCGTGAAAACGTCCTAAAATTTTCTTACTTCGCTCCGGTGGAAAATAACTTTGAATATAGGAAATAACAAAAATCAGTAAACATAATAAAATTGTAATTTTGATTACATCATACAGAAAAAATTGAATACTTCCGCCTAAACGACTGTGAACATCTAATCCCAGTCGTGATAATCCATTCCCGATAAAACCATTCAACCATTTCATACCTAATATTTCATTTTGAAAAAATAACCATATTGAACTCAATACTTCCAAAAAATCCCTCCTTTAATATATCAATTTTTTTTGATGTGAAAGTGTTTTATAAAAGCCACCTTCCGATGACCTTTATTTACAACAGCTTGGCTGATTTTCGCTATTGGGGGTTGTTAATTCTAACAATCGTTTTGCCGCATACTCACTTCCGTTTTTGCTAAGACTGTAATGTGTCCATTTTCCCTCTTGTCTTGCAATAACCATACCGGAATCACAAAGTATTTTCATGTGATAAGACAAAGCTGACTGTCCTATGTTCATATTTTCAATTAAAACACAGGCACATTTTTCTCCACTTTTTAAGTAATCTAAAATAGTTAGTCTTTTTGTATCGCTCAGAGCTTTAAATATTTTAGCATCTTTTGAAAAATCAGTCATTATTCTCACTCCTCACATCAAATTATTTTGATATATCATACTACTTACACATCTACTTGTCAATATCTCATATCAAAATATTTTGATATTTTTTTCATTGTAGTATTAAAACAAGAGTGATATAATTGCGCATAAAGAAATATACAAATCGGAAAGGAGATTATTGAAATGACTGAAAAAGAAAAAATGCAAAAGCAAATGCTTTACGATGCCAATTATGACCGTGATTTGCTGACTGAACGTACAAAAGCAAAAGAGCTATGTTATCAATATAATCAGCTGCACCCAGCAGATGAAAATGAACAGCGGAAAATTCTAAGTAAACTTCTTGGTAAAACAGGAGAACATTTCTGCATTACTGCTCCGTTTTGGTGTGATTACGGATATAATATTGAACTTGGGGAAAATTTTTATTCCAATCACAACCTTATTATTCTGGATGGTGGAAAAGTAACATTCGGCGACAACGTATTTATCGCACCTGATTGCGGTTTTCACACAGCCGGTCATCCCATTGACTTTGAACGCCGTAACCAAGGCTTAGAATATGCCTACCCCATTACTGTCGGAAACAATGTCTGGATTGGTGCTGGCGTACAGGTGATGCCCGGAGTTACCATTGGTGATAATGTGGTTATTGGCGGTGGAAGTGTTGTAGTTAAAGATATTCCCAGCAACTCTGTCGCCGTTGGAAATCCCTGTAAGGTCATTCGTGCGATTACTGAAGACGACAAAAAAACTTGTTGGGATAGATAAATTATTAATTAAATACTTTTATACTATAAAAGACACCTGAAATGGTGTCTTTTGTAAGTTTCAATCGAATAAGGATTTTTTATTTATACGTGTTTTTTAAATAAGATTTGAATTTTTGTTCCTCTCCCCGGTTCGCTGTTTAATATAATTTTTGCATGGTGCAGTGCTGCTCCATGCTTTACAATAGACAAGCCCAAACCGGTTCCTCCTGTTTTTCTGGAATGGCTTTTATCTACCCGATAAAAACGTTCGAAAATTCTCTCTTGTTCTTCTTTCGCAATTCCGATTCCATTGTCTTCTACAGTGAAACACACTTGCTTTCCTGTGGCAGTTAGAGAAACATTTACATATCCACCTTCTCTATTGTATTTCATAGCATTATCCACCAAATTGTAACACATCTCGTATAAAATATGACGAACTCCATAGATTTCCACATTGCTTCCCTCTATCGAAAGCATTATATTTTTCTTTTTTGACTGCAAAGTTAAATTTTGACAAATATCTTGTGCGATTTCATAGAGGTCTACATTTTCAAATGGCATTTCACCACTTTTTTCATCTAATTTTGAAATTTCAATAATATCTTGAACAAGACTTGTAAGACGACTGGCTTCATCATAAATACGACCTGCAAATTCAGATATATCTTGCGGTCTTACCATACCATTTTTCATAATTTCTGCATAGCCGGATATAGACATTAAAGGCGTTTTTAACTCGTGGGAAACATTAGCTGAAAATTCCCTGCGGACTGCCTCTGCCTGTTTTAATTCCTTTACCTGACTGGCAATCTGCTTATTCTGCTCATCTACACGGTTCAAAAGAGGACGAAGCTCCTCATACTCTACGTTTTTTAACGGATGCTCTAAGTCCAGTCGATTAATAGGTTCAATCAGCCTCTTAGTCTGTCTTTCAATTAAAAGAAATCCCAGTGCAAGAATAATCAAAAATAAAGCTCCCATAAGGGTAAAGCTGGAAACCATGGTATGAAAAACACTGTCCGTAGTCTTAGCAACCCTCAAAATATCTCCGTCATCCAATTTTACTGCATAGTAAAAAGTCTGATCTGAAAAAGTTTCTGAAAAACGAATTTGTTCTCCTTCGCCGTTTTTCATTGCTTCCTGAATTTCCGGACGATTTCCATGATTTTCCATTTCTTCCGGATGGCGTTCTGAGTCATATAAAATTTCGCCTTGCGCATTTAAAAGAGTAATTCTGCTGGTAGTAAGCTGTCCCGTTTCCCGGGTTAAATATTCCATACCGGTATTTTCTAATCCATAACGAATATACTCTGCCTCGTTTTTTACATCCTGCTGCATATAGCTGTTATATTTATCGTACATAATGCCGCTGGCGGCAAGGAAACTTAAAAAAATTCCCAATGCCACCAGCACTCCTACATTATTCATAATCCTTTGCTTCATTGGCTGTCCCCTATCCGATAACCCACGCCTCTTACGGTTTCGATTAAAAATCCTGAGTCACCCAATTTTTGTCTGAGAGTTCTGATATGTACATCTACAGTTCTTGTCTCCCCCACACATTCATAACCCCATATTTTTTCTAAAATCTCATCTCTGCTTAAAACAATACCCTTGTTTTCCACCAGATAACGAAGCAGCTCAAATTCTTTTAGTGTCAACTCTACTGCCCTGTCGTTATCAAAGACCTGATGCCGTTCTACATTTACTGTCAGACTTTTATAATGATATTCTTTCTTGGAAGAATGTTTCTTACTTCTTCGAAGAACTGCTTTGACTCTTGCCAAAAACTCCATCATTCCAAAAGGTTTTGTAATATAATCATCTGCTCCGCCTTCCAGACCTCGTACCTTATCATACTCGGCTTCTTTCGCTGTCACCATAATAACAGGAATCTCACTGGTACGCGGTTCTTTTTTCAACTCCTCCAACAGACTGTAGCCATCTTCCCCAGGAAGCATAATATCTAATAAAATCAGTTCCGGAAGTTCCTCTTTCAACGCTTTTTTAAACTCCTTACCATCGCTGAAACCTTTTGCTTCAAATCCTGTTGTTCCAAGAGTATACACTAAAAGCTCTCTGATATTTCGTTCATCTTCTACACAATAAATCATGTACCTTCCTCTTTTTCCCCTGTTACGGCAACGGATACTGCTTTCTCGTTTCTTCCATTCTTCTCTGGAAAGTTTCATTATCTTCACGTTTTACTGCATTTAAATAACTGTGTGTATCAAAACTGTCCTCTGCTACCTGCAAAATACATACTGCAATATTAGAACAATGGTCTGCAATACGCTCCAGACTTGTAGTAATATCTGACAAAATAAATCCCTGTTCGATAGTACACTTTCCTTCTCTTAATCGTCTTATATGACGTGCCTTTAATTCCTGATTCAATTCATCGATAATCTCTTCTAAAGGCTCTACTTTTTTTGCGCTTTCAATATTTGTGTTTTCAAATACATCATAAGAAATGCTTACAATATCCACCACTGCTTTTGAAATCACCTTTAACTCTTCCAGTGCTTTTTCAGAAAAGCTCAGGTCTTTTTCATGCAGCTCTTTTGCTGATTCCATGATATTTACTGCATGATCAGAAATTCTTTCAAAATCTCCAATACAATGAAGAATAATAGATAAATCTCTGCTGTCATGAACATTTAAGTCTTTCTGTCCTAATTTGACCAGATAACTTCCCAAAGCATCTTCGTATTCATCTACATTATTTTCTTCTGCGATAACCTTTTGCGCATCTGTTTCCCTATATTCGCCCAACATGGACAATGCTGTAAATAAAGACTCTTTTGAGGCTTCTGCCATTCTCTTTGCGGCATTACGGCTCTGCTCCATAGCAAATGCCGGTTTTTCTAAGAAACGCACATCTAAAAGCTGTGCAGCTTCGGACTGAGGTACCACCGGTTCCTCCTCGTCACGAATAGTAAGACATGCCAGTTTTTCCAGTCCTGATGAAAACGGAAGTAAAATCGCTGTAGCAAATACATTAAATGCACTGTGTGCAACTGCAATGCCTGCCGCATCTGCTGCATGATTCATAAAACCAAAATCCAACACCATATTTAAACCATAGAACACAATAAGGAACACGGTTGTACCGATAATATTAAAATACAAATGTACCATGGCTGCTCTCTTCGCATTTTTCTTTGCTCCAATAGCTGATAAAAGTGCTGTTACACAAGTACCGATATTCTGACCTAAGATAATAGGAATTGCTACGCTATAGCTAACTGCACCTGTTACACAAAGAGCCTGTAAAATACCCACTGATGCAGAAGAACTCTGAATAACAGCTGTAAGTAATGCACCTGCCAGCATACCTAAAAGCGGATTAGAGAATGCAGTTAAAATCCCCGTAAATTCCGGCACATCAGCCAGTGGTTTTACAGCTGCACTCATACTGTCCATACCAAACATCAGCACTGCAAATCCAAGGAAAATTGTACCAATATCCTTCTTCTTCTCACTTTTTGCAAACAATAAAAAAGCCACACCGATAATTGCCAAAATAGGTGAAAAGGATGTAGGCTTAAACATCTGAATAAAGAAGCTGTCGCTTTCAATTCCGGAAAGACTCAAAATCCAGGAAGTAATCGTAGTACCGATATTGGCACCCATAATTACACCTACTGCCTGCGATAATTTCATAATACCGGAGTTTACAAATCCAACGACCATAACCGTTGTAGCAGAAGACGACTGAATAACGGCTGTTACCAAAGCACCCAGTCCTACTGCTTTTAGAGGATTTGAGGTAAGTCCCTCTAAAATCTTTTCCATTTTTCCACCGGAAACCTTAGAAAGTCCATCTCCCATAACATGCATTCCGTATAGGAAAAGTGCCAGACCTCCAATCATACTTAAAACACTAAAAAAGTCCATTCTGTTCTCCTTTTGTCTTTTATATTCTTTCGTTTTTTCCTCATTATATAAATTTTATATAAATATTTCTAGGGGGGTTATGTTAAATCTGTGTAAAATTTTAAAAGCTTTTAATCTGATCTTCTGTATCATCCGTATTTTTCAAAATTTTCTTAATAACAATATAATATCCTGTGTTTTCATTGATTTTCACCCAGACTCTATCCCCTTCCCGATGTCCTAAAATAGCTTTGCCGAGAGGTGACTCTATACTGATTTTATTGTCCAGGGAATTTCCTCTGATTGAAGTTACTAATTTATAAGTTTCTGTTTCATCGTCATCTTCAAAGTACACCTCAATCACATTATTCATTCCTGCTTCATCTGCTTTTGAATCTTCGGAAACAATCTCTGCCGTTTTTAACATTCTTTCCAGATAGCGAATACGGCTCTCATTTTTGTTTTTATCCTTCTTTGCTGCATAATATTCAAAATTCTCACTTAAGTCCCCCTGTGCTCTCGCCTCCTTTACTGCTTCAATAGCCTCTTTACGGACAGTCAGCTTTCTATACTCTATTTCTGCCTCAATTTTTTTTACATCATTTTCAGTAAGACGCTCACCCATATCCATCCTCTTTTCTAAAATTTATTCCATTTTAGTATACCCCTTACATAAAAAATGGGCAATCCCCATTTCTTTCCACAAATGAAGAATTGCCCATAAGTTTTTATTTGTATTCTTTTATTTCATTATTTCTTTATAAGAACTATGTTTTTCTAATGCCTGTGTCATCTCTGCCATAGAACTTACATCTCCAATGAGAATAACACCACAAAGTCTGTTATTTAAGAAATAATATTTACGATACTGCTTTTTACCCATATCTTTAAATTCTACTGTCTTATAAATAAGGTTTGGATTTTTACCATTATCACCTGCAGCAAACAGTGCTGTTTTCATTCCATGGAAGCTAAGCGCAGCCGGAACAGTCTCATACACTGCCTCATCTCCTGTGGCACTTGCACCGGCAACTTTTCCCTGTTCCACTGCCTGTGGCCAAATTGCATAATTGATGTTGTTATACTGAGCACAATCACCACATGCATAAATATCAGAAATATTCGTTTCCATTTTTTCGTTTACAAGAACACCTCTGTCAATTTCAATACCAGCCTCTTTCGCCAACTGCGTATTGGCACGCACACCACAGGACATAATTACCAGCTCTGCCGGAAGAACTTCTCCACTTCCCAGTTTTACACCGGTTACATGGCTGTCACCCTGAATTTCTTCAATCTGAACACCTGTATGAATTTGAATACCCTGATTTTCACTAATAAGTTTTAACATGTCTCCTGCTGCATCATCAAGCTGACGTGCCATAAGTTTTGGAGCAAGTTCCAGTACAGTTACATTACATTTTGCTTTTTTTAATTCCCATGCAGCTTCCAATCCTAAAACGCCACCGCCGATTACCACTACATTTTTTACTTCCGGCAACATCTTATCAATTTTTCTGGTGTCTTCCAGACGACGGATTGCTGCCACACCCTCCTTATCATGTCCCGGAATTGGTGGAATAAAGCTTTCTGAACCAAGAGCATAAACCAGTTTTGTATAAGTAAGCTTCATCCCGCCTTCTAAAAGTACTTCTTTTGCATCTGTATTGATAGCTTCAATCTGTTTTCCAAGTACAAGATGAATATTCTGCTCCTCATACCATTTTTCATTTTGAATTTCGATCTGTTCTTCGGTCAAGTCTGCCATAAGAGATTTTGTCAGCATTGGACGGTTATAAGGACGATATGGTTCATTCGATACCATAACAATAGATCCTGTTTTATCTCTTTCTCTGATTGCTGATGCAGCATAAAATCCTGCAGCACCGGAGCCCAAAATCACATAAAAGTTCTTTGTATCATTACTGTAAGTATTTTCTTCTGCTTCTACTTCTACAAAGTTTTCTTTTCCAACACCACATACCGGACAAATTTCCATAGAAGAGTCAAAAATCTCTCCACATACAAGACATTTTACAAGGGTTCTTGTTCCTGCTGCCTTCTTCACATTTTCCTTATTCTGTAAGAGACATCCAAAGTTATAACCATAATCATAAGCATCAATTAAATTATCTTCTCCCGGTTTAAATTTCACACGGAAACCTTCATCCGGAACTCTCATTTTTAACTGTTTCAGTCTTTCAATTAAATGTGGCACAGCCTCTCCGCTCCAGCCATAACTTCCGAAAGCACTTGCCAGTTTACCGCCATGAGTTCCCGCAAAAATAGAAGTAGTTAAATCCCAGATTGGTTTTAATGCTTCTCCTACGATAGTAGGGGAACCAAAAAGAATACCATCTGCAAATCCCAATTCTTCCAGTACCTTTGCCTGCTCTGCTTCTACCATATCATAACAGTGCACATCAATATCTCCGCTTTCTTCAATGCCCTTTGCAATGGTTTCTGCCAGCTGTTTTGTATAACCATAAGCGCTTACATAAGGAATAATTACCGTCTTTTTGGGATTTGGATTTACTACTGTACACCATTCCTCATAAGTATCCAGCATAAAATCAATTTTTGCATCCAAAACAGGTCCATGTCCCGTACAAATCATGGAAATATCCAGTTTACGCACTCTATCCAATGCTTTTTTCATATATGGCTTGAAAGGTCCGATAATATTATCAAAATAATATTTTGTAGCTCTCATATAGCCTTCCTGGTCTGTTACCTTGCTTACTAAAACATCATGGAAACCATAATGTGAGCCAAAGGAATCACAAGTTACTAAAATCTGTTCTTCCTCAATATAAGTATACATGGTATCCGGCCAATGCAGATTTGGTACAACCAGGAATTTCAGTGTTTTATCACCGATTTTCATTTCCTGATTATCCTTTACCACAATAGCGGTAAATTCTCCGTTTACAATTTCTTTCAAAAAGTTTACAGCACAGCCTGTTGCTATAATTTTCATTCCCGGATTAATTTCCAGAAGTTTCTCCACGCTTCCTGCATGATCCGGCTCTGTATGGCTGACTACCAGATAATCAATTTTTGTTACATCTGTAAGTTCTTTCAACTTTTCTAAATATTCATCAAAAAATTTTGCTTTTGCTGTTTCAAATAAAACAGTCTTGTCTCCAGCCTTCATAACATAAGAATTGTAAGTTGTCCCGAATTCTGTATACATTATAATGTCAAACACACGTAAATTATCGTCTACAATCCCTGTCCAATAAAAATTCTCTCTTAATTTCAGTGATTCCATTTTGGAAACCCCCTTTATGTGTATTTACAGATCGTTTTTTCGCTGTTACCTATAGTATAATACTAACTGGACAAAAATACTACTGTTTTTTCTCTATTCGAATTTTTTCCTTCCCAAACGTACATCTTCCATAAATTCTTCCCACTCTTTCGGAAGGCTGTCAAAGAGATACGTTCCGCTTTTTTTCTGTTTTTCAAGATAAAATTCTCGAATTTCCTCTTTCATCTGACCGATTTCATCTAATAAATTTTTTGCTGACATTCGGGAAGCTCCCTGTCCTAAAATAATCACCTGTTCCATCGCATCTGAAGTGGCAACAGTTACATGATATTTCCGTCCGATTTCATGAACTGTTTTCTCAATATACTGATCTGCTGTCTCAGCTTCTTTTGTATAAACTACATAAATATTATGATATTTCTGTACGGAACCTTGATTTCCCTCTACCTTATAGGCATCAAACACCAAAATCAGCGTACATTTCTTATACCCTTGATAATTGCAAAGAATATCCATCAGCTTATTTCTTGCAGCTTCAATATTTACTTTTGCCAGTTCGTTTAAATCTTCCCATGCAAAAATAATATTATATCCATCGACCAGAAGATATTCCTTCTCCACTTGCTTTTTAGGTGTTCTTGTCTCCCCTCCCTTTGCTGTAACAGTACGGGAAGTTTTTTGAAATCCATTTCTTTCCCTCTTAATAGAACCATAGGTCCTAGTAAAAATCTCTTCCAATTCTTGTTCATCCAATCGAATTTGTGAAAAACTTGTCCGGGGTTCTTTTTCTGCCGGTTTTTCTTTTGGCTTACTCCACCCCGTATCAATATGGGCATATTCTTCTACTTTATCCCAACTTACGTTAAATCCTGCCCCATGTGAGCAAAAAACAGAGCCTGTAGGATTTTCCAAGTCACTTTCCGAATTGTAATTAATCTCTGCAAGAACTTCTTCTGTATTATGACAAGGTTCATATCCTTTTAAGGAACAAAACAACCTTCCTGTTCCCCTTGTATAAGAAATTACTTCCTTTTGATATCCCCGCATAGTCACTACAGGTGCTTCTCCGGTAAGAACACACATATCCCCATCGGTCTTTGGAGGTTCAAAGCTTCCATACATTTTCTGAATATCTGTCATGGCTCTGCCTACCATATCCTGTGGCACTTCCAGTCTGTATTCATATACCGGTTCCAATAAAATATTTTTTGCTTTTTTTAGTCCCTGACGCACAGCACGATAAGTTGCCTGTCTAAAATCTCCGCCTTCCGTATGTTTTGTGTGAGCCTTCCCTGCAATCAAAGTAATTTTCATATCTGTAATTTCTGAGCCGGTAAGCACACCTCTATGGGATTTTTCTATTAAATGGGTAAGAACCAGTCTCTGCCAGTTCCTGTCCAACACATCCTCACTACAATCAGAAGTAAATTCCAATCCGCTGCCACGTTTTAAAGGCTCCAGTAGCAGATGTACCTCCGCATAGTGACGTAAAGGCTCAAAATGTCCAATTCCCTCTATTTTATCTGCAATGGTTTCTTTATACACAATACTTCCTGAGCCAAATTCCACAGAAATTCCAAAACGCTCCTGTATCATACTCTTTAAAATTTCAATCTGTACTTCCCCCATGACCTGTGCATGGATTTCTCCTAACTGCTCATTCCATAAAATGTGCAATAGGGGTTCTTCTTCCTCCAGTTCACGAAGTTTTCGGAGCATATTATGCACATCACACCCTTCGGGAAGCTGGATTTCATAAGTAAGTACCGGTGTCAAAACCGGTTCTTTTCCTGCCTGTTCTGCCCCCAGACACTCCCCTGCAAAAGTATGCGAAAGTCCTGTTACTGCACATATACTTCCTGGCAAAACCTCATTTGCGGAAGAAAAACCCCCACCGTCATAAATACGGATTTGATCTACCTTTTCCTCCCAGTTTTTCCCGTTTATAATCTGTTTCACTTTCAAATTTCCACCGGTTACTTTTAAATGTGTCAATCGATTTCCCTTTTCATCTCTGGAAATCTTAAACACTCTGGCACTAAATGCATCTGCATATTTAGGGCATTGAGTATATAAATCCAATCCTTCTAAAAATTCCTGAATCCCCTGAAGTTTTAATGCCGAACCAAAGTAACAGGGAAAAACCTGTCGCTTTCTTATCATTTCCTGAATATCTGATACAGGTACTTCTCCCTGTTCTAGATATTTTTCAAGAACTTTGTCATCGCAAACTGCCAGTTCCTCCAAAAATTCAGAATTACCCTCTTTTGAAAAAGTAAAATCAACACATTCCTGATCCAATCTATTTTTCAGTTCCAAAAGCAGTTTTTCTCTATCAGTTCCCTCCTGATCCATCTTATTAACAAAAATAAACACAGGAATTTCATACTCCTTCAATAGCTTCCACAAGGTCTGCACATGCCCCTGCACGCCATCGGCACCACTAATTACCAGAATTGCATAATCCAACACCTGTAATGTTCTCTCCATTTCAGCAGAAAAGTCCACATGTCCCGGAGTATCCAAAAGTGCAATCTCCTTCTCATTTAACGTAAAACCTGCCTGTTTGGAAAAAATGGTAATACCCCTCTCTTTTTCCAAAGCATAGGTATCCAGAAATGCATCCTGATGATCCACACGACCTACTTTTCGAATACTCCCTGTATGATATAAAATTCCCTCCGCAAGGGTTGTCTTCCCTGCATCAACATGGGCCAAAATACCCACTGCCAAACGATTTGTCTCCATAATTTCCATCCTATCTCTTATTTATTCTCGATTTGGGCATATCAATGTTTTGTAATATAAAAATCCTGCTAAGTCAGCCAGCCCCCACCCAATAGGTACGGACCACCAAATTCCTGTTACTCCGATTTGCGGAATTGCAGACAATGCATAAGCCAGCGCTACTCTTGTTCCTAAGGAAATTATCGTAAGCACTAATGACATACCTGGTTTTTTTACTGCTCTATAATACCCATACAACAAAAACAGACAACCAATGCCGCAGTAAAAAGCACCTTCTATCCGCAGATATTCCACTCCTGCATTTAAAATTGCCGTTTCCTCAGGTCTTATAAAAATCATCATTAATGGCCTTGCAAAAATGAATACCACAGCAGATATGCACAGAGAAAATCCCACCGAAAGACTGACTGCTTTCTTGATTCCTTTTTTTATTCTATCTTCTTTCCCGGCTCCATAATTCTGAGCTACAAAAGTAGAAAACGCATTTCCAAAGTCCTGTACCGGCATATAAGCAAAAGAGTCAATTTTTACAGCTGCTGCAAAAGCAGCCATAACCACCGTTCCAAAGCTGTTTACAAGTCCCTGTACCATGAGAATTCCCAAATTCATCACAGATTGCTGCAAACAAGTCAAAAAAGAAAATTGCCCAATTGCTTTCATCATCTTCCATTGGGGACGTATATATTTTTTAATTCCATGAAAATAAGGCAGCCTGATTCCGCTGTAAAGAAAAATCCCAATACCTGACACATACTGAGAAAGCACTGTAGCTGCAGCTGCTCCTGCTACACCCCATTTAAGTCCCAGTACAAACCATAAATCCAAAATAATGTTCAGCACTGCACTTACTGCCAGAAACATTAATGGTACTACAGAATTTCCTACTGCACGCAGTAAAGATGCAAAATAATTATATAAAAAAGAAGCAAATATCCCCCAGAAAACAATCCAGAGATACTCTTTCATCATGTCATAAATTTCTTTGGGAACTTGCAAAAAATCCATAATCGGATGAATACAGAGAAAAACAATCACATTCAGTACCAAAGCCACTCCTAAAATCAGCCAAAATGCAGCTGCCATACTTTCTTTTAATTTTTCTTCATTTTTCTCACCGTAATAAATGGAAAAAACTGCTCCGCTTCCCATAGATAATCCCAGAAGTATAGATGTCAAAAAGGTCATCAGTGTATAAGACGAACCTACTGCCGCTAAAGCCTCTGCTCCCAAAAAGCGCCCCACAATTAAAGTATCTGCTATGTTATAAAATTGCTGCAATAAATTTCCCGCAATCATGGGCATTGCAAAAAGCAATAATGTTTTTGTAATAGAACCTTGTGTTAAATCTTTCTGCATGATACACTCCTTCCGCTGCCTTCTATTTTACCATAATCAACCAGATTATGAAAAGTAACTATTCCGTCTTTACAAGCTTATCACGCATAGTATATAATGTAAAAGAGAAAATAGCATCTTTAGATAATAAACAGACAGGATGTGATGTTATGAAAATAGAAAAAATTAATGAAAATCAAATACGCTGTACACTGACAAAAGAAGATTTAGAAGAGCGACAGCTCCGTTTAAGTGAACTTGCGTATGGAAGTGATAAAGCAAAAGAACTTTTTCGAGATATGATGCAGCAGGCAAATTTACAATTTGGCTTTGAAGCAAACGATATACCTCTGATGATTGAAGCAATTCCTATTTCTTCAGAAAGTATTATCCTAATTATTTCCAAAGTAGAAGATCCGGAAGAACTGGATACTCGCTTTTCTAAGTTTACCCCATTTGGTGAACCTTCTTCTGAACCTTCACCTGCTATTGAAATGGAGGGAGCCGATGATATTCTGGATCTGTTTTCCAAAATTTACAAAGCCAGTGAAGAACAGAAAAAGAAAAAACGGGAAAAGAAAGACATTGTTTCTCAGGAACCTGAGACAAATACTCCTTCTGAACATATCAACTTGAGACGAGAATATGTTTTTCCTGATTTAGACACTGTTATTGAAGCAGCTCACGGACTAAACAATTTTTTCCAAGGCTTCAGTTCCCTGTATAAAGATAAAAAAGCAGATACTTATTCCCTGCTTCTCCATCAGGATCAGACTTCACCGGAAGATTTTAATCGTGTCTGTAATATGCTCTCTGAATATGGAAACGGCAAAAAATTATCACCTGCCAGAGAAGCTTTCCTTGCAGAACATGAAGGCTGTATTCTTCCTACCGAAGCTTTGCAAAAATTAATACTCATCTAGGATGCTAAAAGGAGCTATCGTAATATTTTTACGACAGCTCCTTTTTCTTACTTCACAGAAACACTTCCCATATTCTGTAAAATACTTTTGATTATTTATTTTCTAAAAAATCGTTAATCTGAGCAACTAACATATCACCATTAATTCCATGAACCATAGCTGCCTCTGCAATACTCTCTCCCTGTGCAGAAGGGCATCCGATACAATGCATACCAGCTCTCATGAGAATTGGAATAATGTTTTCGTCTAAACGGATTAACTCACCAATTGTCATATCTGATGTTACCTTCATGAATATTTCCTCCTTGTTCTATTTTATGAATTTTATTATAATCGCTTTCCCTCTTATGTTCAACTCTTTTTCTGCATTGTTTCTAAATTAAGACTTGTATTATAGAAGTAAATATATTAGAATACACCTAAGAACTGAATTCTTAAATTCAGAATATAAAGGAGGATATAATCATGGCATACGTAATTACAGATGAATGTGTAAGCTGCGGAACATGCGCTGGTGAATGCCCAGTTGAAGCTATTTCCGAAGGTGATGACAAATACGTTATCGACGCTGATACATGCGTTGACTGCGGAACATGCGCTGGTGTTTGTCCAACAGAAGCTATCGTTGAAGGCTAATATTTTTTAGAAAAGAGGCAGAACTGACAAAGTCCTGCCTCTTTCCTTTTCCATCTTCATCTTCTTTGAAATATCCCTTTCTTTTTGGAATTTTTCTTTTCAAAAGCAGCCGCTACTTCACGCCTTGACTGCTGATAATTGCGAATTCTCTCATCTAATTTCTTATACCTGTCTTCTCCTGTTTTTTTCTCCTTTAACTGTGCCTTTACAAGTTTACTTATAATTTCCATAAATTCCGCAGAAATTTTACTCTCTTCTTCCGGTTTCTTGTAAAACAGATTAGCCAGTTTTCCAATTTCTTTTAATGAATATCCTTTTTTCTTTAGTTCTTTAATACTCAAAAAAACCTGAATATCCCATCGGGTGTAGTATCTGTGTCCCAACTCGTTTCTCTTAATAGGCAGTTTCATTTCTTCTTCCCAGTACCTAAGTACATGAGATTGAAGCTCTAAAATTCCCACTGCTTCCGAAACAGAGTAAATGGTCTCCTGCATACCTTAACCCCTTTCTCACTTTCTCTTAATTATTATAACAAACACGCTTTAAATTGCAAGAAAATACGTTCGACAAAAACATTGACAAGTCCCCACAGCAGTGCTACACTGAAAAAAACAACCAGGGAGCCCATGGGCTGAGAGGAAGTCTGACTTCGACCTGTATTACCTGATTTGGATTATGCCAACGTAGGGAGTTTATACCAGCATTTACAGTGTCCGTATACCCTTTTTTGGTACGGGCACTTTTCTATTTCGGGGAGTTTTTTAATAAAAATATGATTGGAGAATGAACATGACGTACACTACTCAAATGAATGCCGCACGGCAAGGTATCATCACCAAAGAGATGGAAGCTGTAGCTGCAAAAGAACAAATGGATGTGCAAAAACTTTGCCAGCTGGTTGCAGAAGGAAAAGTGGCAATTCCAGCCAACAAACTTCATACCTGCCTGGAAGCAAATGGAATTGGCTCTATGCTGAAAACGAAAATCAATGTTAATTTGGGAACTTCCAGAGACTGGAAAGACCTGGATATGGAACTTGAGAAAGTAAATGATGCCGTAAAAATGGGTGCTGAATCTATTATGGATTTAAGTTCTTTTGGAGATACTCAAAAATTCCGCCGCAAATTAACTTCAGAATGTCCGGCAATTATCGGCACAGTACCAATCTATGATGCCGTTGTATATTACCATAAGCCATTAAAAGAAATCACTTCTGAAGAATGGATTAAGATTGTAGAAATGCATGCAAAAGATGGAGTGGATTTTATGACTATCCACGTAGGTATTAATAAAAACACTGCCAAACGCTTTAAGGAAAATAAACGCCTTACCAACATTGTTTCCAGAGGCGGTTCTATTATCTTTGCCTGGATGGAAATGACAGGACAGGAAAATCCTTTTTATGAACATTATGATCGTATTCTGGACATCTGTCAAGAATATGATGTAACTATGAGTCTAGGAGATGCATGCCGTCCCGGCTGTATTGCCGATGCCGGAGATATTTCTCAGATTGAAGAACTTGTGACTTTAGGTGAACTGACAAAACGTGCATGGAAAAAAGATGTTCAGGTTATTATCGAAGGTCCCGGACACATGCCTTTAAATCAGATTGAAGCAAATATGAAAATTCAGCAGACTGTATGTCAGGGTGCACCTTTCTATGTACTTGGCCCTCTTGTAACGGATGTCGCTCCCGGATATGACCATATCACTGCTGCTATCGGAGGCGCAATTGCAGCCACTTACGGAGCTTCTTTCCTGTGCTATGTAACACCCGCTGAACATCTTCGACTTCCTGATGTCAACGACGTAAAAGAGGGAATTATTGCATCTAAAATCGCTGCTCATGCCGCTGATATTGCCAAAGGCATTAAAGGCGCTGCTGATTGGGATTATAAAATGAGTACCGCCAGAAAAAATCTGGACTGGGAAGAAATGTTCCGCTTATGCATGGATCCGGAAAAAGCAAAGCGCTATCGTACAGAAGCAAAACCGGAAAAAGAAGACACCTGCAGTATGTGCGGAAATTTCTGTGCCGTAAAAAATATGAACCGCATTTTAGAAGGGGAAATTGTAAATATTTATGACGAATAATCCTTTCTCCGGATTATACATTTATAGTCTCACATAAAAAGACCACCCTTAAGCTTTGACTGGCGATAGGGTGGTCTTTTTAAAAATATATTGAATTTTTATTTTTTCATATTCACAAACTTTGTATAATTTGGCAGCCATACAAGATTTACTGTTCCAATCGGGCCATTTCTCTGTTTGGCAATAATAATTTCTGCTATATTTTTGTTCTCAGAGTCTTTATTGTAATAATCATCACGATAGATAAACATAACCACATCGGCATCCTGCTCAATAGCCCCTGACTCTCGGAGGTCAGAAAGCATTGGTCTGTGATCCGGACGCTGCTCTACAGCACGGCTTAACTGAGAAAGTGCCACAACAGGCACATTCAATTCTCTTGCAAGCGCCTTTAAAGAACGGGAAATTTCTGAGATTTCCTGTTGTCTGGACTCACTCCTTCCACTTCCTGTCATAAGCTGCAAATAGTCAATAAAAATAATGCCCAAATTATGTTCCATCTTGTATTTTCTACACTTAGAACGCAGTTCAGAAATAGAAATACCAGGCTTATCGTCAATAATTAAATTGGATTTTCCGATAATATTCGCACCTTCAATAAGTTTTGCCCATTCTTCGTCCTCCAGATTACCTGTTCTGATATTCTGTGAGTCTACCTTAGATTCCAATGCCAAAAGACGATTTACCAACTGTTCTTTTGACATTTCCAAACTGAAAATTGCTGCTGTCACATCATTATGAAATGCCATATACTGAGCAATATTCAAAACAAAGGCTGTTTTTCCCATAGAAGGACGAGCTGCCACTAAAATCAAATCCGAAGGCTGAAAGCCGGACATTTTATAATCCAAATCAATAAAACCTGTAGGAATACCCGTTACACTGCCCTGACTTCTGGAGGCTTTTTCAATTTTTTCAATGGCATTTAACACCACTTGACGAATGGGAACAAATTCCTCACTGCCTCGGTTTTGTACCAAATCAAAAATTTTCTTTTCTGTAACCTCTAAAATATCCTGCGTCTTTTCTTTTCCCAGATAACACGCATTAGTGATTTCTTCTGTAGTTTTTATCAGCTTTCTCAGCATAGATTTTTCTGCCACAATTTCTGCATAATACTTTATATTTGCAGAAGTGGGCACTGTTGACAGCAAATCTCTTACAAACTCCATACTGGAAATCTCAGGAGGCAAATCTTTTTCCTTTAGTCTTTCCTGCAAAGTAATCAAGTCCACTGCCTTACCTTCATCATGAAGCTCTACCATCGCCTCAAAAACCATGCCATACTGCTGTTGATAAAAATCTGCTCCTGTAATAATCTCAGAAGCCTCCACAATAGCATCCCTGCTCATAATCATAGAGCCTATAACTGACTGCTCAGCTTCCGGACTATGGGGCAGAATTCGTTTTATCAGTGCTTCTTCCATGTTGGCGAAGACTCCCTTCCTATGCTTCCTTTACCACAACTTTAAGCTGCGCTGTAACCTGTGTATGAAGCTTAACAGGAACCATTGTCGTTCCTAATTCACGAATTGGATTTGGAAGCTGCATTTTCTTTTTATCAATATCGTATCCTAATTGTTTTTTCACTGCTTCAGAAATCTCTTTAGTAGATACGGAACCGAAAGTTCTTCCGTTTTCTCCTACTTTAATTCCTACTGTTACCTGCTTTGTCTCTAATTCTTCTTTAAAATCTTTTGCAGCCTGAAGGTTTTCTTTTGCTACTTTTTCTTCATGTGCTTTTTGAAGTTTTAAATCATTAATATTTTTTGCTGTTGCTTCTACACCTAATTTTTTAGGAAACAGCATATTTCTTGCATATCCATCACTTACGTTTACAATTTCACCTTTTTTTCCAAGAGATTTTACATCTTCAATTAAAATTACTTTCATACCTCTATATCTCCTTCTTTTATCATCTTGTCAATGGTATTTTTTAACTGTCGGATACCTTCCTCTACGGAAACACCAGGAAGCTGTGCGCCTGCCATATTAATATGACCTCCGCCGCCCATTTTTTCCATAATTAACTGTACGTTTACTTCATCAATCGCCCTTGCGCTGATATAAATCTTACCCTGATAATCGGTAAGTACAAAAGTAGCTTTAATACTATCTACATTTAAAAGCTCATTTGCTGCCTGAGAAGCTACAACAGTAGGACTGTCAATACCCTCGCTTGGACACACTGCAATAGCAAAACAGTTCTTATATGTTTCCACATGACGAATTGCCTCTGCTTTTGCACGATAAGATTTCACATCGTCACGGAACATTTTCCGCACTCTGGTAACATCTGCACCACAACGGCGAAGAAAAGCTGCTGCTTCAAAAGTGCGGACACCTGTTTTCGCAGTAAAATTGTTTGTATCAATAATAATACCGGAATAAAGAGCATCTGCTTCAATATTGTATATTTTTATATCATCAGCAAAATACTGAAGAATCTCTGCTACCATTTCACAGGAAGAGGAAGCATAAGGCTCGATGTAGGATAATACAGCATTTTGAATCAATTCACTGCCCTGCCTGTGGTGGTCTAACACTACAATAGTCTTGGTCTTATGCAAAAGTTCCTCACATTCTGTATAACTCGGCTTATTGGTATCTACTACAACTACAACTGTATTATTATCCACGATTTCTTTCGCTTCATTACTGTCTACAAACATATCCTCGTCATAATCAGGATTATTTCTGAAATTCTCAATAATCGGACGCACAGACATAGTAGGATTATTCACAACAATATGCGCCTTCTTATTCAAGGATTTGGCTGCTCTGTAAATACCAATCGCTGCTCCAATAGAGTCCACGTCAGAAATCTTGTGTCCCATAACCACAACTTTATCCTTACTTACCATAAATTCCCGCAGTGCATGCGCCTTTACACGAGCTTTTACACGGGTATTCTTTCCTGCATGCTGAGACTTACCGCCAAAATAAATCATCTGGTCTCTATCTTTAATAACCACCTGATCTCCACCACGTCCCAACGCTAAATCAATAGCAATACGTGAGTATTCGTAGTTCTGAGCATAAGTAGGGGCATTGATACCAATACCGATACTGACCGTAACCGCCATATCGTTTCCAATATTTACTGTCTTTACATCTTCTAAGATATTAAAACGTTTCTTCTTTAATTCTTCCAAAGAACTCTGACGCATAACAAGAATAAACTTATCTTTTTCCAGCTTTTTAATTAATCCGTCTACATCACTAAAATATTTATTCAGTTTTCTTTCAATCAACGCAACTAAAAGAGAACGACGAACTTCCTCAACACTATTTAATGCTTCTTCATAATTATCCAGATACAGAAGACCTGTAACCAGCTTTTCGTCTTCCTTTTGTCTAATATACTGGTTTAATTCTGTTTCATCAAATAAATACAACGCAACTAAATCATTTTCCTGTGCCAATTCCACGAGTCCTGACTCTTTCAGAAGTTTATCCATAGAAATCACACGCATAACTGCCTTATAATCTCTTCCACTGTATTGAACAATGACCTCTGTATCTGCCTCTCTTGGCAGTTTATCCTTTGTAATTTCTGGGAAAAGAGTAGTAATAGATTTGCGATATTTCTTACTCTTTCCGGTAAGCTTGACAAATTCTTCATTCAGCCACAAAATCTTTCCACTGGAGTCCAACAAGGTATAAGGTACAATAAATTCATTCAATAAATTCTTCTGTACCTGTCCGTATTGGGTTGCAAAGGAAATCAACTCATTCATAATACCGGCACGACTATGAAAATATAAAAGCACCACAATCAAAATATACCCAGCCACAAAAACACTTACCAGGGCTCCTGCTTTTACACTTATTGCAAAAACAGAAATATTCATGATTATGAGTATAATTCCTAAAATAATCGGGAACTGCATGTATATTTTCAACTGTCCCTTCATCTTAATTTTTCCATTCATCTCTCCACCTGCCAATACAAAATTAAATAGCAATTTCATTTATTATACCCGTGCGAAGACGAGAAAGCACCCACTAGGATATTTGCTCAGCGAGCTGTGGCTTGCCGGTATAATCTGCCGCACCTACGGCAGTAAGCCAATTCCATTGGCTTAATTTGCACGTTGTGCAAACATTATACCATTGTTTTCCCTTTTGTACAAGCAAAAAGCACACTGCCGAAGCAGTGTGCCAAATATCAATTAGTCCTGAACGTAAGGCATGATTGCCAAATGTCTAGCTTTTTTGATTTCTACTGTTAACGCTCTCTGATGTTTTGCACAGTTTCCTGTAATTCTTCTAGGAAGAATTTTACCTCTTTCAGATACGTATCTTTTTAATTTATTAGCGTCTTTGTAGCTGATTTCGTTATTTTCCTGTCCACAGAATACACAAACTTTTTTTCTTCTGCGTCCGCCTCTTCTCTTCATTGGAGAATCCGGTCTATTACCTTTTTCGTAAGCCATGATTGTTTACCTCCTATCAATATTGCCGCCGCTGTTTAACTAAATGGCAGCTCTTCGTCAATTCCATCCGGGATATTCATAAATCCATCTGCGGATGCCATACTCGGAGTAGGTGCCGGCGCAGGTGCTCCCATAGAAGCCGCCTGTCCTACATGACTGTCACTTACAGATTTGCTCTCTGCAAATTCCTGTTCCTCTACTACAACATCTGTTGTATAGACTTTATTACCATCTCTATTTGTATAGCTTCCCGTCTGAATTCTGCCGCTCACTACAATACGGATACCCTGACGGAAGTATCTCTCTGCAAATTCTGCTGCTCTGCCGAAAGCAACACAACTGATAAAATCAGCAGTTGCCTCTCCGTCTCTTTTGAAACGTCGGTCTACAGCCAGTGTATATCTGGCAATTGCCATTGAATTCTCTCCTGCGGAATATCTCACCTCAGGATCTCTTGTTAAACGTCCCATTAAAATTACTTTATTCATCTAATCACCTCATTATATTTCATAAATAACTGCCTGTTCTCTCGAAGCCCAAAGCCTTCAAAACCGGCTTTCGGTGCACCTGATAAATCTGAATTTTAATGTTCGCTTGTGCTGTCGAAAGAATTAAGCTTCTTTTTTAACAACTAAATATCTTAATACATTGTCCATAATGCGAATACGTCCTTCAACTTCTGCTGGGCATGCAGCATCAGATTCGAACTGGATGAAGTAGTAATAACCTTCGCGCATTTTCTGGATTTCGTAAGCTAATCTTTTCTTGCCCCATTCTTCAACTTCTGTAACTGTTCCGTTGTAACGAGCAATGTAATTTTTTGCTTTTTCCACTACTGCTGCACGAGCTTCATCATCAATTTTTGCATTTACAACTAATGCTAATTCGTATTTGTTCATGCTTGTTGTACCTCCTTTTGGTCTTTTGGTCCCCTGATGAGCAGGGAACAAGGATAATAATATATCACGATTTCCAATTTTACCATAAGGATTTCCGTTTTTCAAGCTTTTTTTCGTAAATCTCTGGTATTTTTTTCTACCAGCTTTCTGGAAAGCATTACCTGATGTCCGCATCCCATACATTTCAAGCGAAAATCAGCCCCCACTCTCAAAATTTCCCATTCATTACTTCCGCAGGGATGCTGTTTTTTCAATTTTACAAAATCCCCCACTTCATAATTCAAACCCATTTTTTTCACCTCATTTATTTTATTTGCTCAAACACCTTACCAATCGGCTGGTTAATAACAAGCTCTGCCATTCCATCCTGTGGTGTCTTATCACGATTGATTACCACCAGATGCTTTCCCGCAAAATAATCCACTAATGACGCCGCCGGATAAACAGAAAGAGATGTTCCGCCTATAATCAAGGTATCCGCTTGAGAAATGGCACGAATAGACTCTGTTAAAACCTCCTGATCTAAAGCTTCCTCATAAAGTACTACATCTGGTTTTATAATACTACCGCATTTACTGCATCGAGGGATTCCCTTATTCTTTTTCATATAAGCAAAATCATAAAAACTATGACACTTTACACAATGATTGCGATAAACGCTTCCATGAAGTTCCAAAACTCTTTTGCTCCCGGCCATTTGATGAAGATTATCAATATTCTGTGTCACAATTGCTTTTAATTTTCCCTGTTCTTCCAGCTCTGCCAACTTTTTGTGAGCTGCATTTGGTTTTGCTGTATCACACAACATTTTCGCCTGATAAAATCGATAAAATTCTGCCGGTTTTCTCTGAAAAAAAGTATGACTCAGAATTATTTCCGGCGGAAAATCCCATTCCTGATGATACAATCCATCCACACTTCGAAAATCTGGAATTCCACTTTCTGTAGAAACTCCTGCCCCACCAAAAAACACCAGATTTTTACTGTCATCTATAATCTGCTGTAATCTCGCTATTTCTCCCATAAAAACGCCTCCTAATATTCTCCTTCTCTCTTTGCCTGAACAACAAATCGAGTAGCATCATTTCCTGTACATGTGGACAGAGTAATTACTTTGTCATCTTTCGTCACTTCTGTACCAAAATCTACCAAAGATTTCTGTTTCATGCTGTCAACATAACTTGCAAACAGCTCATTTGCTTCCGGAAACAGTGTATAAGTTTCTCCGGCTGCATCTACCACATGACTTGAAAAAATTTCATAACGATAATTTTTTTCCGGTGTACAGATCCAGATATATCTTCCCGGAACAGAGCTTTCGTCTTTAAAATATTTTCTCAGCAGACCAAACATTGAACCATTTTTCATATTATGTCCGTAAATAAGCGTATTGCAATCCTGAAAATCACTGCTGTTTGTATAATCAATAAAAATCGCCCCCGCTGCATTGGCATTTTTCTCAAAAGTATGTTTTAAATAATAGGAATTATCTGTCCCCTTAACAATAGGATAACTGATTTCTGTTCCTTCTATCTGTATCCAGCCAATAATATCTTCATTGATTCCCTTCAAATTTGTCCAATCCACCTGAGGAGGTATCGGTTTAATTTCTTCCTCTTCCCGTTCTAAGGGTTTTTCTGTTTCTTCCTCCGGAACTGTTGTTGCGACATATTCTCTTACTCTGTCGTACTCATCCGTTCCCTTTTTATACTCTATAAATATTTTAGCCAGCTGTACGACAGAAAAGAGAAATACCACCAATGCAACAATTATAATAATCGTGCGAATAATGTCGCCTGCTGTTCTTTTCTGCTTGTTTTTTTTATTCATAAGTCCTCCTGCTACTAAATTATTCTCTCTTTTCTATTGTATCAGAACACCCCTTTCACGTCTACTTAAAAAGAGCTGCCACGACTGTAACAGCTCTTTAAAACTTCTTATTTTTTATTATTTTTTTCGTATAAAATATAAAGTCCTTTCAGTAATAAATCATCATCTAAGATAATCTCTCTTTTACAATATGGAATAACCTTCTTTGCCAGACCTCCGGTTGCAATTACCGTAGTTTTTTCTCCTATGCGCTCCTCCAGCCTGTCAATAATACCGTCAATGGCTGCTGCACTGCTATAAATCATGCCGCTTTTCATACATTCTATCGTATTTTTTCCAATCATATCCGAGGGTACCTCCAGCCCTATTCCCCGAAGCTGTGCGGCTCTTTCTGTTAAAGAGTCTAAAGATACCCCAATACCCGGATAAATCATTCCGCCAATATAATTTTTCTTACCATCAATAACGCTGACCGTATTGGCTGTTCCTAAATCAAAAATCAACATCGGCGCTTTGTATTCCGCAATGCCGGCCACAGCATCTACCACCAGGTCACTTCCCAGCTGTTCAGGATTTTCAATTCGGATATTCAAACCTGTTTTAATCCCGGCTCCTACTACCAGAACTTCTTTATTTAATATTTTTTCTACTGCAAGCTTTGCAGTTTTTGTAATTTTAGGTACAACAGAGGAAATAATTCCCCCTTCCAGCTGTTCTCTGTGAATATGATAAATATCTAAAACATTTTTAATGTCAATAGCATATTCCAGTTCTGTTTTTGTGTGTACAGTAGACAATCTTTCAATAAAAATTCGTTTTCCTTTATCAATACATCCAATTACAATATTGGTGTTTCCTATGTCAATTGCTAAAATCATTGATAAACCCTAATCTTTCTCTAATATTTCTTTTCATCAAAATCCTTCCGATAAAGAAAACCAGAACACCCGCCACAATGGCTTCCGGTACACCATTTATTGTAATTATAGATAAGATAAATCCGTAAACAACTTTTACTGTTACTCCATTGGCTGCTGCATAATCTTCTCTGAAAAACATATAAATCAAGTTCATAACCAAAAGAGTATTCACCATAGAGCCTGCAACTCCGGATATAATCAGTCCCCATGAAGACACTGGTTTTTTATCTATTTTCTTTATCAGCTTGTAAATGTAATATGGAAGAACGCCCACCAGAATTCTGGGAAGAAAGCATATTATAATGCTTCCAAAACCACCTTCAAATTCACCCAAATTATAAAATGGAGTAAACACAAAAGATGTAATGGTAGGATTCATAGTATTATTTATAAAACTTGTAAGTCCGAATAAAAAGCCTAGAGATGCTCCCTTTTTCGGTCCTAAAAGCAGCGATGCCAGAATAACCGGTATGTGAATAATCGTTGCTCTGGTAAAGCCCAATGGGATATATCCCAAAAAGGGTGTAAATGCCATAATGATAATAATTGCTCCAAAAATTGCTGTCTGTACCATACTTCTTGTATTCTGTCTGTTATCTGCTGTTAAATTTTTCATAATTTCTCCTTGTTATCGTTCTTTTAAGATACAATACATTTTTAGTTTGTCATTTTTAAAATCTGATTTAAAATTTCAAAGGCTGTTTCCTCTTTTGTCATTTTTCCGAGTGAAATCTCCTCATTCTCCGTAATCATAGTGACAACATTGGTATCTCCCGCAAATCCTGCGCCTTCTACCTTTAAATTATTTGCCACAATCATATCCAGATTTTTCTTTTCCAATTTTTTTCTGGAATTTTCCAGCATATTTTCTGTTTCCATAGAAAAACCGCACAAAAATTGTCCCTGTTTTTTATGTTCTCCCAGATAGGCTAAAATATCCTGACTGCGCTTCATTTCCAAAGACAGCTCTCCATCTTTTTTCTTTACCTTTTCTGTGCTTACATACTTCGGGCAATAATCTGCTACGGCTGCTGCTTTAATAATAATATCTTGCTTTGATGCACGTTTCGTCACTTCGCAAAACATATCCTCTGCTGTAACAACCGGTACTACGGTCACAAAGGGCGGTGCAGAAATATTTACAGGTCCGCTTACAAGAGTAACCTCTGCGCCTCTTTGCATACATACTTTTGCTATGGCATATCCCATTTTTCCTGTAGAATGGTTAGTAATATAGCGAACAGGATCAATAGCTTCCTGTGTAGGTCCTGCCGTTACCAGAATTTTCTTTCCCTTCAAGTCTTTCTCGTAAGCACATTCTTTTAAAATATGCTGCAAAAGAAGTTCCGGTTCAGGCATCTTTCCCTGCCCTGTGTCTCCGCATGCCAAATATCCGTAAGCACTCTCTACAATCTCATAGCCATAGTGTTCCAGAACTTTTAAGTTGTCCTGTACAATGGGATTTTCGAACATATTGGTGTTCATTGCCGGTGCAAGGATTTTTTTGCATTTGCATGCCATAATAGTTGTGGTAAGCATATCATCCGCTATGCCATGAGCCAGCTTCCCAATACAGTTGGCACTGGCAGGGGCGATCATAACCACGTCTGCTTTCTTTGCCAGAGCTACGTGCTCTACATTATACTGAAAATTCCTGTCAAAGGTATCCACCAGACATTTATTTCCGGTTAACGTTTCAAAGGTAATGGGATTAATAAAATTTTCCGCATTCTTTGTCATTAACACCTGAACATCTGCGTGAAGCTTTTTCAGCATACTGGCAAGGGAAGCAATTTTGTATGCTGCAATACTTCCTGTAACTGCAAGCACTACACACTTTCCTTTTAACATTGTGTATACCTCTCTTCTTTTTGTGAACATCTGATTTCAGATTGCTCCATTTCAGCTTCTTATTATATGGAATAACCTGTAAAAAATCAATATGCCATTTTCACTTCCTCTTGTTCCTGCACCTT
>URHS01000019.1 GCA_900547685.1 uncultured Blautia sp.
GGTATTATCTGAATGAAAGCGGAGCAATGGAAACAGGCTGGGTATCTGTAGGAGGCCACTGGTATTATCTGAATGAAAGCGGAGCAATGGAAACAGGCTGGGTATCTGTAGGAGGCCACTGGTATTATCTGAATGAAAGCGGAGCAATGGAAACAGGCTGGGTATCTGTAGGAGGCCACTGGTATTATCTGAATGAAAGCGGAGCAATGGAAACAGGCTGGGTATCTGTAGGAGGTTACTGGTATTATCTGAATGTAGACGGAACAATGGCAAGTAATCAGTGGATTGACGGTTATTATGTAGGAGCGTCCGGACAAATGGTTTAAAGGATATAAAAGAAAATATAAAAGGCATTAAATTTTAATTTAGGGGAGCTATTGCTTCAATGATTAAAAAATCGTGAAGTAGCAGCTCCCTTATGTTTTATTTAAGAAATATGAAATTATTGCAAAAAATAAAACCCTTGAAAAATCAAGGGTTGAAAAAAGCTGCCAAGCGGACTTGAACCGCCGACCTCCGCCTTACCAAGGCGACGCTCTACCGACTGAGCCATGGCAGCATTTATTTATGTGTCTCACAAGTAGAAATTTTATCAAAAAAAAGGATATATGTCAACCCTTTTTCATATACAGAAAATAATTTCTGGGAATTGTGACATAGATTCCAAGGGAGGTAGAGAATGAAAATACATGGAATTTTATTGGCAGCAGGTTTTTCACGGCGTTTTCAAGGAAATAAATTGCTATATCTTTTGGAAGGGAAAGCTTTATATCTTTATTTGACAGAACGTCTGACAGAGCTTTTAGAAGAAGGAATATTGGACAGCCTTGTGATGGTTACACAGTATGATGAAATTTTTCGGGAAATGGAGAAAAGAAAAATTGAGGTGGTAAAAAATGAGAATAGCATACAGGGGATTTCCTCTTCTTTGAAACTGGGGCTTTGTAAAGCTCAGGAATTTGAAGAAAAGGAAGGAGAAAATTATTACATTTTTTTTGTAGCAGACCAGCCTTATTTGAAAAAGCAAACAATAGAAAAATTTTTGCAGGATTTTATACAATCAGGTAAAACCATTGGTTGCGTAAAAGCAGGAGAAGAGACGGGAAATCCCGTTATTTTTCATGAAAAATATAAAGAAGAGTTGGAATGTTTGCAAGGGGATAAAGGGGGAAAAAGTGTACTGCGGCGATATGAGAAAGAAGTGTTTTATTTTGAGGTAGAAGATAAAAAAGAATTGCAGGATATAGATGAAAGAGGAGAACTGTCTTAAAAAGAGAGTTTTCCTCTTTTGCTATATAGAAAATTATTCGGGATAAACCAGTCTGTCATCAGAAATATTTAAAAGTACATTGTTTAAATATTTATTTGCCAGCCAGTTTGCCATATTCAAATTCATATCTAAATAGTTTCCACAGTCTTTTGCAGAAGCTCCCGGTACTTCATCGTGGAAATCTCGGATAAAGGTAAACATTTCTGTTACAAGGGGAAGGATTTCTTTCGATTGGTAATCTCCTGCTAAAAGAAGATAGAAGCCTGTACGGCATCCCATAGGACCAAAATAGATGACCTTGTCAGAAAAATCCTTGTGATTTCTTAAAAAAGTAGCTCCAAGATGTTCAATGGTGTGAACTTCTGCTGTATTCATAACGGGTTCTTCATTGGGAGAAGTCATGCGCAAATCAAAAGTGGTGATAACTTCTGAGCCGACAAAATCTTTGCGGGATACATAAATTCCCGGTTGAAGCTTTATATGATCAATGGTGAAGCTTGCTATTTTTTCCATAATTCGTATCCTTTCTTTTTGTATTGATAAATTCATTATAAACATTTTATAAGTTGGAAGCAAGTCTGAAATAGTTTGAAAATAAGAGGAAAAATATCGTATATAACGAAAAAACATTCATTTATGGATAAAAAATAAAGCTTTTGACGAGCTTTTTTGGTATGAAATTGTGCAAAATAACGAAAGAATTGAAAAAAGTTTCATAAATAATCAATAATATTGAAAAAAATACCGCGCAATAGTATAATTTGGGCAAATAAAGGAGGACGGTATTATGAAGTTTCAAATGAAAGATTTAGAAGGAGAGTTGGTAGTTTCCTGTCAAGCACTTCCTCAAGAGCCATTGCATTCCTCATATATTATGAGCAGAATGGCATTGGCTGCTAAAGAAGGAGGGGCAAAAGGAATTCGAGCAAATACCAAAGAAGATATTAAAGCGATTCGAGAATTAGTAAATCTGCCTATTATTGGGATTGTAAAACGGGATTATCCAGACAGCGAAGTTTATATTACTCCTACAATGAAAGAAGTTCATGAATTGATGGAAGTAGAACCTGAAATTATTGCCTTGGACGCAACAAATGCACTGAGACCGGGAGGTGTTACTTTAGAGAAATTTGTCCAAATGATTAAGGAAGAGTATCCGGAACAGCTTTTGATGGCAGATTGTTCTACAGTTGAAGAAGCAAAATATGCAGACAAACTTGGCTTTGATTTTATTGGAACAACAATGGTAGGATATACAAAACAAAGTCAGGGAGAAAAAATTGAAGAAGATGATTTTAAAATATTACGGGAGATTTTGAAGACTGTAAAACATCCTGTTATTGCAGAAGGAAATATTGACACTCCGGAAAAGGCAAAAAGAGTAAAGGAACTGGGAGCTTTTAGTATAGTGGTAGGTTCTATTATCACTAGACCACAATTGATTACCAAGAGTTTTGTGAAAGCACTGCAAGAAGTGTAGAATGTATATGGGAAAGGGAGAAGGATAGGATGAAAAAAAAGCGGGAGGCAAATAAATTTGCATACTTAGTAAATACGCCGATGATTATTTATTTAGGATGCATTTTAGTTTTCCCAATGATTTGGGGAATTTATATGAGTTTTACAAATAAAACAATTGGAAGTCCGGCTACGTTTGTTGGGTTAAAAAACTATATAACTTTATTAGGAGATCCAGAATATAGAAGATCTATTTTAAATACTGTTTTTTTTACGGCAATATCAATAGGTACTAAGACAATCTTAGGTATTACAATGGCATTAGCTTTAAATCAGAAATTTAAAGGAAGAAATATTGTCAGAGCTGCGTTAATGATACCTTGGACGTTACCTAATATTGTTGTTGTATATAACTGGAGATGGATTTTTAACTCTACAGGAGGAATTGCAAACCATATATTGAAAAGTCTTCACTTAACAGATACAGATATTATTTGGTTTGGTTCGGCAGGACTTGCAATGTTTACAATTATCGTGGCAAATGTATGGAGAGGAACCCCGTTTTTTGGAGTTTCAATCCTTGCAAAATTACAGACAATTCCAAAAGACTATTATGAAGCAGCAGAAATTGATGGAGCTGGTTGGTGGCAAAAATTCCGTAATATTACATTGCCAGAGATTAAAGATGTAACAATTTTGTCCGCACTCATGAGTACGATTTGGACTATTAATGAGTTTGAAACTGTTTGGCTGTTGACGGGCGGAGGTCCAAATGGAATGACAGAAGTTATGAATGTATACAGCTATAAAACAGCAATGAGAAGTATGATGTTAGGAAGAGGTATTGCGGTTGCTATTTTAGCAATGCCAATTTTAATGATTTTGATTAGTATTTTAACAAGAAAGATGCTTCCGGCTGATGAAAAATAGCCTGCTGTATCAGAGAGGAGAAGGAAAAGCTATATGAAAGCAAAAAAAAGAGCACAATGGCTGGGGAAAATATATTTGGCAATTTGTCTGGTTACAGCGCTGTTTCCTATTTATTGGATGATAAATACTTCATTTAAAAATGACGCAGAAATTTATTCAAAAGTGCCTACACTTATTCCACAGAAGCCAACATTATCGGCATATTCTTATTTACTTACAGAAACAAACTTTTTATCAAGCTTAAAGAATAGTTTTATTATTGCAATTGTTGTATCAGCAGTTTCTATTTTAATTGCATACCCTGTTGCCTATAGTTTGTCCAGATTAAAATTTAAGGGAAGGAGGTTCTTTTCAAAATCTGTATTGTTTATGTATTTGCTTCCAACAACTGTGTTGTATATTCCCCTTTATATGTTGGTATCAAAATTACATTTAACAAACAGCATCTGGGGATTGATTTTAATTTATCCTACGTTTACGTTGCCCTATGTGGCATGGATTTTGATCCCCCATATTGCATCCGTGCCAGTAGAAGTAGAAGAAGCGGCAAGGGTTGACGGATGCTCTAAGTTTCGGACAATGTATAAAATTGTTTTTCCTTTAGCTTTACCGGGAATTATATCAACAACAATTTTTACATTTGCTATGTGCTGGGGTGAATATATGTATGCCTTGGTAAATTTAACATCAAGTGAAGTTCAGACATTTCCACTTGTTATATCGGGATTGATTTATGGAGATATGCCTCCATGGAATCAGTTGATGGCAGGTGGTGTATTGGCAGGAATTCCAATTATTATTATTTATATGATTGCTTCTAGCGGATTAGTAGGAGGAGCAACAGATGGTGGCGTAAAAGGATAAAGATAAAGTATTAAGGAGGAAAATCGAAATGAGAAAAAAAGTATTATCATTAGTTTTAGCAGGAGCAATGGTGTTTTCATTAACTGCGTGTGGAAAAGAAGATGCGAAAGAAACAGGGAAAAAATCTATTACTATATGGGTGGAGAAAATTTTCAGTGATGATGCAAATGCAAAGATTGAAGAACGTTTGAAAGAATATGGAAAGGAAAAAGATGTTCAAATCAATTGTGAGATGATTCCTGCAACAGATTTTGTTACAAAATTAAATGCTGCTATTGAAGCGGGGCAGAGTGTTCCAGATATTATTTCAGCGGATACAACAAAAGTATTAAATTACTATCCAAGTATTCCATGTAAAGATGTAACGGAATTAGTGGCAGAGATTAATAAAGAACGTCCTTATTTTGAAGCTAGTTATGAAGGAACAAAAATAGATGGAAAACATTATTATGTACCATTTTATAGCTCTTCAACATTAATGTATGTAAGAAAAGATAAAATGCAGGAAGCAGGAGTTACAGAAATGCCATCTACATGGTCTGAGGTTTTTGAGGCGGCAGAAAAGGTTAGTGATCCCAAAAATGATTTTTATGGCTTAGCATGGGGCTGTGGAGAAAATGATGACGATGATGAAAATACAATTCGACAGTACATGTGGAATGAAGGCGGATATTTATTCGATAAAGAAGGAAAAATAAGTGCGGATGAAAAAGTAAAAAATGTTTTAGATACTTATGCTGAACTTTATGAAAAACAGGTAATTCCTCCGGATGCTACTACTTGGGATGCAGGTGGAAATAACAGTTCTTATTTAGCAGGACGTACAGCAATTTGTTTCAATGCTCCAACTTTATATAATGCGTTGGTTTCCGATGAACAATATAGTGAACTATTAGAAAATACAGCTGTACTGGCACCTCCTGTAGGAAGTGAAAATGATGTTTACATGAACTTTAACCGTGGATTTGCTATTATGAATGAGTGTAAAGATGAAGAACTGGCTTCTGATGTTATTTCTTATTTAATGGATAAATCATGGTATGATTCTTATATGGAAGGAATTGCACCAGTATTTACTCCTATTTTTGAAGATGCAAAAGAAAACGAAGTATGGGCAAATAATCCTACAAATACAGAAACTTTAAAATACGTTGAAAGAGCATCAGGTTATTATGGATATCCTGTAGAAACTATAAAAGGACGTACAGTAGCAGCAAAACATTATTTTACATATCCATTAGTAAAAGCAGTTAATCAGACTGCAACAGGAACGGCTGATTCGGAAGAAGCAGTAAATAGTATGGTTTCTTCTATAGAAGATTTTCAGGAACAGGTAGGTGAATAGGTTGAAAACAAAAATTTGGTTAAATTTAGATCCTCAAAAAGTAGATGTAAGTTATTTATATAAAACTTTTGACGAAATGGGATGTGATTTTGAGGCAGAAGAAATACCAGGTAATGATCCAGTGCTTTTAGTGGAAAAAGCTCGAAATACAGATATTGTTATAGCGACTATGGAGCCATAGAATAAAGAAACATTGCCACAAGTAAAGGGTAAAGTAAAATTTATTCAAAAATATGGAACAGGATTAGATTCTATTGACATACAGGAAGCCGGTAAAAACGGCATTCCTGTTGCCAATATTCCGGGGGCAAATGCAGCAGCAGTTGCAGAAGTTGCGTTTTTACATATACTAAATTTGGGAAGAAGATTTTCAACATGTGTGCAGGGATGTAAAAACGGAATCTGGCCGTCTACGATAACTGGAAATGAACTAGACGGAAAGATTGTTGGACTTGCCGGATATGGAAGAATTGCTAAGAATTTAGTGAGAATGATGACGGGATTTTCTGTTAAAATTATTGCTTATGATCCATTTGTAAAGAAAGCAGAACCAGGACAGAATGTAACTTTTGTGGATACATTAGAAGAACTGTTTAAAGAAAGCGATATTGTCAGTCTTCACATGCCATATCTTCCGGAAACCGCAGGAATTATAAATAAGGAATTATTTGCATGTATGAAACCATCTGCTTATTTGGTAAATACCTGCAGAGGCGGAGTGATAAATGAAGGAGATTTAATCGAGGCATTGGAAAATAAGCAATTTGCAGGTGCAGGTCTGGATGTTTTGGCAGAAGAACCGCCTAGAAAAGATAATCCATTGTTTACTATGGAGAACGTTTATATTACATCACACATGGGAGCTGCTTCTTTAGAAAGTGAATATCGTTCTCAGGTTATTATTGCAGAGAATGTAAAAACATTTTTAAGTGGGAAATTGCCGGAAAGTGTAGCAAATCAAAGATTTTTGTTATGAACTGCAGGGAGGAAAAATGATGAATGTAGAGAAATTTAAAGGAATATTTCCAGCATTTTATGCATGTTATGATGAAAATGGAGAAATTAGTCCACAGCGTACAAAAGAGCTGGCAATACATTTATTAAATAAAGGAGTACAGGGGCTTTATGTAGGTGGTTCTTCAGGAGAATGTATTTATCAAAGTGTTTCTGATAGAAAAAAGACTTTGGAAAATGTCATGGAGGCTGTAAAGGGGAAACTTACAATTATTGCTCATGTGGCATGTAATAATACAAAAGATAGTTGTGAACTAGCTGCTCACGCAGAGAGTTTGGGAGTTGATGCAATTGCTGCTATTCCACCTATTTATTTTCATCTTCCTGAATATGCAATTGCAGAGTATTGGAATGATATATCAAAAGCAGCACCAAATACACCATTTATTATTTATAACATTCCTCAATTAGCCGGCACAACATTGACATTACCGTTATATAAAGAAATGTTGAAAAATCCTTGTGTTATTGGTGTGAAAAATTCTTCTATGGCAGCACAGGATATTCAGATTTTTAAATGTGAAGCTGGAGAAGACCATGTTGTCTTTAATGGACCAGATGAGCAGTTTGTCAGTGGACGAGCTATTGGAGCTGACGGGGGAATTGGAGGAACTTATGCAGTTATGCCAGAACTGTTTTTGAGAATGAATATTTTGTTTGAAGAAGGAAAAATGGCAGAGGCATTAAAAATTCAAAATAGAGTTAATAACATTATTTACAAAATGTGTGAAGCACATGGTAATCTGTATGCAGTATTAAAAGAAATATTGAGAATGAATGAAGGGGTTGACATTGGTACTGTTCGTAAACCACTTTCCGATTTAATTCCAGAGGATTTACCTATTGTGGAAGAAGCAGCAAAGATGATAAAAGAGGCTAAAAATGAATTTTTGTAATCAGAAATATGTATGTATAGATGTTGGCGGAACGGCGATTAAATATGGTATTTTGGATGAAAAAGGAGAGGTGTTGGAACACCATCAGATACCCACGGAAGCCTTTAAGGGTGGAAAAGCTATTCTGGAAAAAATAAAAAATCTTATACAGGTTTATACAGTGAAAAATCGGATTCATGGGATTTGTATTTCTACAGCAGGAATGGTAGATCCTATAGAAGGGAAGATTATATATGCAAATGAAAACATACCATTGTATGCGGGAATATGTTTAAAAGATGAGTTAGAGAAGGAATTTTCTATTCCTTGTGAGGTAGAAAATGATGTAAATTGTGCAGGGCTTGCAGAATATTATAACGGTGCAGCTCAAGGAAGCCAGAATGCATTATGTCTTACAATTGGAACTGGAATTGGAGGATGTGCGATAATAAATGGAAAGTTACTTCGGGGGAGTTCTTACAGCGCCTGTGAAATTGGATATATGCAGGTGGAAGGTGAAGAATTTGAAAAGGTTGCATCTACAAGTGCACTGGTTCGTACAGTTGCATATAAGAAGCAAGAAGATGTATCTCTATGGAATGGTAAAAAAATTCTTACATGTGCGGAGCAAGGAGATGTTGTTTGCAAGACAGCGCTTATAGATATGGCAGATATATTGGCTTTAGGAATATCCAATATTTGTTATGTTTTAAATCCGGATACGTTAATTCTTGGAGGCGGTATTATGCAGCAGGAGAGTATTTTAACTGTTGAGCTGCGAAAGGCATTAGAGAAATATTTAGTACCTGTTGTATTTTCACATCTAAGAATTGAAGTGGCTTATCATCACAACCTTGCAGGTTTAATAGGAGCGTGGTATTATTATCAAAAACAGCATCAGTAAGAAACGTTCCCATCTGTATTAATGAAAAAATAGCGGTGGCTTTATGCTGTCGCTATTTTTTTGAGAAAAATTATAACAGAAATGAAACCTTTTGCAAGGGAGGTACAATTATGGAATTTGATGAAAAAATGATCGCACCGATATTAGAGGCAAAATATGATAGCTTTACACAATCGGAAAAAGAAATAGCAGATTTTTTTCTGCAAAATAAAGAAAACATGATTAGTTTTTCAATAGAAGAATTATCAAAAAAATTATTTGTTTCAAAAGCATCTATTTCAAGATTTGTCAAAAAATGTGGGTTTAAGGGATACCGCGAATTTCTCTATCAATATAATAAGTCAAATTCAATTAATGAAGAAAAAGGTATAATTGCAGATAGTACAAGGACAGTATTGAATACTTATCAGGAATTATTAACAAAAACTTATAGTTTGATGGATGATGCACAAATCAGTAGAATTGTAAATTTAATTGGGAAAATGAAGCGTGTAATTGTTTGTGGCGGAGGAAGTTCGGGTTTAGCTGCAACAGAAATGGAAAGTCGTTTTATGAGAATTGGAATTGATATTGACTCTCTTACAAGTTCTGATCGAATTCGTATACAAGCTGTTTTTTGTAATGAAGAAAGTTTAGTGATTGGGATAAGTGTGGGTGGTAGAAATGAAGCTGTTCTTTATCTTTTACAGGAAGCGCATCAGAGAGGTTCAAAAACAATTTTAATTACATCACGATATAATATTTTATATAAAGAATTCTGTGATGAAGTGGTATTAATTGCATCAATAAAAGGATTAGAAAGCGGAAATTCCATTTCTCCGCAGTTTCCAATTCTTATTATTATGGATATTATATATAATGAATATGTTTATTTGAATAAGAGAGAAAAATTAGCAATGCATGGTGATACATTAAGAGCACTACAATCAAAGAAGCATTATATGTTAGAACAGGAAGAGTTAGAAAATGAATGAAAGTCATGAAGCAATAGTTGCTGATAAAGATAAAACGTGCTAGAATGTTTAAATAAGGGAAATTGTAGTAGTTGGAGGACAGAAAAATGATAAATGATAAAAAAGTTTTATTCAGTGGTATGCAGGCAACCGGAAATTTGACATTAGGAAATTATCTGGGAGCGTTGAAAAACTGGGTAACATTAAGTGATGAATATGAATGTTTTTATAGCGTTGTGGATATGCATTCTATTACTGTAAGGCAGGACCCGGCTACTCTTAGAAAAAGAGCAAGGGCTTTATTGACTTTATACATTGCAGCAGGACTTGATCCTAAGAAAAACTGTATTTATTATCAATCTCATGTAAGTGGACATGCAGAACTGGCATGGATTTTAAACTGCTTTACTTATATGGGTGAATTAAATCGTATGACACAGTTTAAGGATAAGTCTGCAAAACATGCAGATAACATCAATGCCGGATTGTTTACTTATCCGGTACTTATGGCTGCTGATATTTTATTGTATCAGGCAGATGTAGTTCCTGTAGGAATTGACCAGATGCAGCATCTGGAACTGACAAGAGATATTGCTACTCGTTTTAATAACATCTATGGAGATGTATTTACGATACCGGAAGCATATATCGGCAAAGTAGGTGCTAAAATTATGAGTTTACAGGAACCATCCAAGAAAATGTCAAAATCAGATGAGAACCCAAATGGAAGCATTTATCTTATGGATGATCCGGATACAATTATGAGAAAATGTAAGCGTGCTGTAACAGATTCTGAGGCGTGTATTGCTTATCGTGATGAACAGCCGGGTATTAAAAATTTGATTGATATTTATTGTGCATGTATGAATAAAACATCAGAGGAAGCTGTAAAAGAATTTGATGGAAAAGGCTACGGTGAACTGAAAACAGCAGTGGGAGAAGCTGTTGTAAGTGTATTGAAACCTTTACAGGATGAAGTAGCCAGATTGGAAAAAGAAAAAGCATATATTGATTCTATCATTAAAGAAAATGGTGAAAAGGCGCAGTATTTTGCAAATAAAACTTTGAGAAAAGTACAACGCAAAGTAGGATTTCCAGATAGAATTCGTTAAGGAATAGGAGGTGTCTTTATGACTGTTGAAGAAGTAATTACAGTTCTGGCAATGCAGGAAGAGATTTTACAATTTAATCATTTTACTAATGAAGATGCATGGGCTCTGGGGAATTTATTGGTAGCTGAAGCAAAGAAACGAGGCTTGGATACAGCAGTGGAAATTCGTCTGAACAATGGTTATACTGTGTTTAAGTATGCAGGAAACGGCACAACTTTAAATAACGAGGAATGGATGAATAAAATGTTTGCCTCTGTAAAAAGAATGGAAAAAAGCACCATGCTTTTGTACAGTGAATTAAAACGCAGTGAAGAAACCTTGGGAGAGATTGGACTTGACGAAAAGGATTATTCCTGTCTGGGCGGAGGATTTCCGGTACGTGTAGAAGAAGTAGGAGTTATAGGAGCAATTATGGTTTCTAATCAGAGCCATTTTATCAATCACGACATTATTGTGAAAGCGGTAAGTCGGTATCTTCATATTGATGAAGTCCCAAGAATTCGAGCGTTGTAGAAAAAATATCTCAGGAGGAAAAGAGTATGGCTAAAAAGGCGCCGGGAAGAACGTTTTTGATGGTTGTGGGTATTTTCTTAATCCTTGGTGGTGTGTTTAGTGCGATTACCAGTGCAATGAACTTTGTAATGATAGGCCAGGAAGAATTGGCACCGATTTTGGAACAGGCTTTACAGCAGACAGGAATCAGCAAATCTACTTATCAGACTAGTCTTGTAATACTTGTGATACAGGCTGTAATCAACATGGTGACAGGTATTATTGGAGTTATAAACAACAACAAAATTGAAAAGGCATCTCTTTGCTATGTTTGTGGGATTGTTTTGATTGTATGTGCTTTAATTAATAGCGGATATGCTGCTTTTACTGGAACATTCAACATTTTTTCAGTGCTTTTATCATTAATTCTTCCATTATTGTATTTCTGGGGGGCATTGAAGAACCGACAGGCAATGCAGGAAGGACAGGGAACTGTTGTAAAATAAATAGAGTATGTATAGATGCGGGGCAAAACGGAGGGGTTCTGTTTTGTCCTGTTATTATATAAAGAAAGATAAGAGGAGAGAGTATGGAACATTTAATTAAGGTAATGGATTTATGTAAAATTTATAATCCGGGGGAAAACGAAGTAAGGGCATTGGATCATGTGAATCTGGAAATTGACAGAGGAGAGTTTGTTGCTATTATTGGCCAGTCCGGTTCCGGAAAGTCAACATTTATGAATATGTTAGGCTGCCTGGATATTCCAACATCGGGGAAATATTATCTCAATGGTACAGATGTATCCACCATGTCTGATAATGAATTATCTTTAATCAGAAACAAAGAAATTGGTTTTATTTTTCAAGGATTTAATTTAATTCCAAATCTTACAGCTGAAGAAAATGTAGAATTGCCGCTGATTTACAGGGGAATTGATAAAAAAGAAAGAAAAAGACTGGCAACAGAGGCATTAGAAATGGTAGGACTAAGTCACAGAATGCACCATAAACCATCAGAAATGTCAGGAGGACAGCAGCAGCGTGTGGCTATTGCCAGAGCCATTGCCGCAAAACCACCGGTAATTTTAGCAGATGAACCCACGGGAAATCTGGACTCTGCTTCTAGTAAAGAAATTTTAAATATTTTGAAGAATCTTCACAAAGATGGCAGAACGGTTATTTTAATTACTCATGATGATGGAATTGCGGCAAGAGCAAAACGTGTTGTAAGAATTATGGATGGAAAAATAGAATCAGATAGGATAAATCCAGAATATGAAAAAGTGGAGGAGATACATGAAAATAAAGACTCCGAAGAATAAAAATACGATTATGTTAATTACTCTGGGAATTGTGGCAGCAGTATTGGTCCTTTTGGCAATTATTGGAAATGTGCGAAAAAAAGGGAAAGGTACAGAACCTGTTGTCGAAGTTATTTCTTTAGAAAAAGGAGATGTAAGCCAGGAAATTGAAGCATCAGGCAATGTAGAGAGTGAATGGAAAAAAACATTTTATTCTCCGGTAAATGCTGCTATAGAAATGATGACTGTAGAGAACGGTGACAGTGTAGAAAGCGGACAGAAACTGATTGGCTTTAATGTGGATAATTTAGAGTCAGATAATCAGAGAGCAGAGCTTACAGCAAGAAGCGGTAAATTAGAATTAGAGGATGCGCAGGCGCAGGCAGAGAGTGCTGCTTCTAAAATTTCAAAAGCGAAGGCAGAAATTCCAAATTTGGAAAAACAGATTGAAAATAAGAAAAATGAAATTTCCGGTTTTAAACAGCAGATTGCAAAAATACAGAAAGATGCCCAAAAGCAGGCGCAGGAAGGTGCAGAAAATGCATATCAGACAGCTGTAAAGGCAGCGGAAGCAAAGTATCAGGAAGAAATGGTTCTTTATAATACAGTTACGAAGCCGGAATATGATAAAGAATTAGAAGAATTAAAAAAGAAAATCAATGAAGGAACAGGAGTCGAAACAGATAAAGAAGACTATCGTCATTTATTAGAAAATCCTCCGAAAGTACCGGAAATGGAAGAAGTAAATCCGGCAGATTTTCAAGTGTCAGGTACAGGTATGGCAGATACTTCTGCATTAGAAGCAGAAATGGAAAATGCAGCTTCTGAACTGGCATCCCTTCAGTCTGAACTGGCATCAAAAGAAGCTTTGGCACAGTCAGAAACTACGGGGCTTACCGATGCTGCAAAGGAAAAAATCAGAATTTCCAATAATCTTGCAGAACTTGAGACAAAAAATCTTCAGGAACTTTTGGAAGAAGGAAAAAAAGGAATTGAAGCAGAATTTTCAGGAGTTATATCTGATATAAGAGTAAGTCAGGGAGCCACTGTAACACAGGGCATGGAACTTTTTACACTTCAGAGTATGGATGATGTCTGTGTAGATGCCAGTATATCAAAATATGATTTTGATAAAGTAAAAGAAGGTCAGAAAGCCACGGTTAAATTAGGAGATAAAAAATATAACGGAACGGTAGAAAAAGTAAATCGTATTGCAGTTCCAAATGAAAAGGGAGCACCAACGATTGGAGCTGTAATACATATTGATAATCCGGATGATGGTATTTTTATTGGTGTAGAAGGAAAAGTAAGTATTCATGCGGCAGAAGCAAAGAATGTTCCGATTTTACCGGTGGAAGCAGTTAATATTGGGAAGGATGGCTCTTTCTGCTATGTGGTAGAAGAGGGAGAGATTAAGAAAAAAGAGATTGAAACAGGTGTGACTTCAGACTCTTTTGTAGAGATTAAAAGCGGCTTAAAAGAAGGAGAGCAGGTTCTCGTAGATATAGGTAACCATAATGAAGGCGATAAGGTGAAGGCACAGGAAGCAGAGACTGAAAAGTAAGAGAAAGGATAAGATTATGGGAAATATAATTGAATATGTCAAAATGGCAATTCAGAATATTATTGCCAATAAAGGGCGTTCTTTTCTTACTATGTTAGGGATTATTATAGGAATTGCTTCTGTTATTGCTATTGTGTCTATTGGTGAGGGAACAAAAAATCAGATGAACAGCGAAATTGATGCTGTAGGCGGAGGACAGATATTTATTTATTGCAGTGATGATGCCATAACAGAGGATGAGTATATGACTGCAGAAGATATGGAATCCATTCGTAAAATTGATGGTGTAGAAGGAGTTTCCAGCAGCCTTAGTATTATGGGGGAAACGGTAACAGGAAAGGGAGATTTTTCTGCAACTGTGACATTGGAAACACAAGATGCGCCGATTGTTAATAACCTTGCTTTGAAAAGAGGAACTTATTTTACCGAAGCAGATGTGGCAGAAGGGCGAAATGTATGTGTAATTTCAGATACAGATGCAAAACGACTGTTTGGCTCAGATGATGTAATTGGAATGGATATTGATGTGCAATGTTATGATTTGACCAAGAGTTTTCGAATTCTAGGTGTTACAACACAGAAAGAAAATGGTACTTTTGTAAGTTATACTTATGAGGGCATGCCGGTGACACTCTCTGTGCCTTATACGTCAGCTGCAGATTTTGTGGGAGATACAGCAGGAGAGTTTACCAATATGATTGTACAGGCAGATAAGAAAATGGATTCTCAGGAAATTTCCAATGAAGTGATTAAGACATTAGAAAAGAGACATCAGTCAGCAGGAGAAGATTATTATCAACTTCAGAGTTTTCAGGATGTTATGAAAATGATGAATGACATGCTAGGTATGGTGACGGCATTTATTTCCTTTGTGGCAGGAATTTCTCTTCTGGTAGGGGGCATTGGTGTTATGAATATTATGTTAGTATCCGTGACAGAGCGAACAAGGGAAATCGGTATTCGAAAAGCACTGGGGGCAAAAACATCTTCCATTATGATGCAGTTTTTGGCAGAATCGGCAATTCTCACAGCAATTGGTGGAATTATTGGAATTATTTTAGGGATTGCAGGCGGATATGGAATTTGCTCTGTTATGAGTTCTGTGCAAGGTATGACCATTACTCCGGGAATTAATGCCGTTACGATTATTGCTGCCACTTTGTTTTCCTGTGCGGTAGGTATTTTCTTTGGGATTTATCCGGCGAAGAAAGCAGCAGCATTAAGTCCTATTGAAGCATTGCGAAGAAACTAAAAAAGTTTTGCCATATCTTTAGGAAGAGGAGCTGAAAAGTTCATGGGTTTCTCCGTAATGGGATGCACAAAATTTAAATGATAAGAATGGAGAGCAACACGTTGAATTTTGGAAAAATCAGGATTGTAGAGATAATCTCCTAAAAGAGGATTTCCCATATATTTTGCATGAACACGAATTTGATGTGTTCGTCCTGTTTCCAGAGAGAGTTTCAGAAGGGAATAATCTTCTTTTGAAGATACAATCTGATAATGGGTGACAGCACGCTCTCCATTTATAAAATCTACACAGCGCTCAATAGCAGAATTTTCTTTTCGTGCTATGGGCGCTGTAATAGTATCTGCTTCTTTTTTAGGAATACCGGATACTACAGCCAGATATGTTCTGTGAATTTCTCTTTTTTTCATTTGGCTGGAAAGAATAGATGCACTTAATGCATTTTTGGCAATAATAAGAAGTCCGGTGGTATCTCTGTCAAGTCGGTTGATACAGCGAAATACAAAGGATTTTCCCTGCATTTTATAGTAATAAGCAATTCCGTTTGCCAGAGTATTGTCGTAATTATTAATAGAAGGATGAACAGGCATATCCGCAGGTTTATTGATTAGCAGAATATCTTCATCTTCATATACAATATTGAGAGGAATGGGAACAGGAATAATATTTTCAGAGGGGGTTTCTTCTAGTAACCGGATAGTAACGATGTCATTTATTTTTAGTGGAGTGCGGACATAAGCCCATTCGTTGTTTACAAGAATTCCCTTATGTGTTTTTTTTAATTGTATGATGATTTGTCTGGAAAAACCTTTGTGTTTTAGAAATTCTCCTACTGTGCAGGGGAGAACGTCTTTTTTTATAGTATATTCAAAAATACGATTCATAAAAATACTCCTTAATGAAAAGAGGGGATGTGGCATATTGCTGCATCCCCCTTTATTTCGTAGAAAAAATTGTTCCTATTTTGATTTTACTTTATTCCACAATTCGTTATAATAGCTGTCTACGTCATCTCCAAGGAATTGGAAAGTTTCGCAATTTGTTAAATCTTCCGGTTCCGGGAATAGAATTTTGCTGTTTCGAATATCTTCATCTTCAATCATTTCTCTGGCTTTTAGATTTGGGGTCGAATAGGTAAGATATTCAAAATTCATTAATGCAATTTCCGGACGGCACATAAAGTTTATAAACTTTTCAGCGTTTTCTTTGTTTTGGGAATTTTTTGGAATTACCCAAGAGTCAATCCATACGTTAGATCCTTCCTTTGGAATGACATATTCCAGATTAGGATTTTCACGCTTGGTATATCCTGCCTCACCGGAATAAATCACGCCCAGAGCTGCTTCATTTCCAATCATTTTATCTCTTACTTGATCTACTACATAAGCCTGTACCAGAGGTTTTTGTTCGATTAAATCTTCGGTAGCGGCTGCTAGTTGGTCTACTTCTGTGGCATTGATGGAATAACCCAGACGTTTTAAGGCTACAGCAAAGGCATCTCGGACAGAATCTTGCATGAGAATGCTGTCTTTGTATTTTGGATCCCATAAAATATTCCAACTGTCTACCGGTTCTTTGACCATGGATTTATTATATAAAATACCTACAGTACCTACGCAATAAGGAACAGAGTATTTGTTTTCCGGATCAAAACTTTTGGACTGGTTCATGTAAGTAGAATCTATATTTTGGATGTTTGGAATATTATCCCAGTTGATTTCTGCCAGTAAATTATTTTCAATCATTCGCTGAATCATGTAATCAGATGGACAGACTACATCGTAAGCAATCGCTTGAGATACGATTTTAGGATACATGATTTCATTTGTTTCATATTCTTCGTAAGTAACAGAAATTCCAGTTTCTTTTTCAAAAAGTTCAATAGTTTTTGGATCTAAGTATTCTCCCCAGTTATAAACAATAACCTTTTCACCGGAATGGTTATTCATTGTATTGAAGTTATAGAAAATTCCTCCGAAAATTAAAGCTATAATTAAAACAGCAGGAACAGCAAAGCGGAAAGTCCTGTGTAAAGTAGTTTTTTGAGAGGCCTTTTTTACATCTTTTGATTCTTTTGGACTGGCATTTACGCAAATCATAAGTACGAGAACACTGACAAAAAGAATTGTGGAAAGTGCGTACATTTCCGGTCGAATTCCTTTTCGTACCTCAGCATAAATTTTTGTAGAGAGGGTATCCACACCAGGACCTTTTGTAAAGTGAGTGATAATAAAATCATCTAAGGACATGGTGAAAGCCATCAGAAAACCAGATACCACACCGGGCCATATTTCCGGAAAAACAACTTTAAAAAATGCGTAAATCGGTCCGGCTCCTAAGTCCTGCGCAGCTTCATAAGTGCTTTTATTTGTCTGTTTTAATTTGGGCATAACACTTAAAATAACATAAGGAATGCAAAAGGTAATATGAGCCAACAAAATTGTGGAGAATCCAAGAGTAACTCTGCAGGCAATAAATAAAAGCATCAGTGAAATACCGGTTACAATTTCAGAATTTAAGATAGGAATATTAGTAATTCCCATCATAATCGTTTTGCTTTTGGATTTCATGGCATTGATGCCGATAGAGGCAGCAGTACCGATAATAGTTGCAAGAATGGCAGAAACAAGAGCAATCAAAAGTGTGTTATAAAGGGCTGCCATAATTGCTTTATCCTGAAAAAGGGAGGAGTACCAGTGCAAAGTAAAACCACCCCATTTTGCGCGGGACTTTGATGCGTTAAATGAAAGCACAATTAAAGTTACAATGGGGGCATACATAAGGAAAAGGATAAGCCCAAGATAAATATTTCTCGCAGTCTTTTTCATTAGAATAACCCTCCTTGTCCGTTTTTATCGTATTTTCCTGTTAAAATCATGCTGATTAAAATAAAAATCATTAATACAAGAGAAAGACCGCTTCCTACATGCCAGTTGCTTCCCTGCTGAAATTGCCGATCAATGACATTTCCGATAAGGAGAATTTTACTTCCGCCCAGAAGATCAGAGATAACGAAAGTAGTAAGTGCCGGTACAAAGACCATGGTAATTCCACTGATAACTCCCGGCAGACTTAAAGGAAAGATAATCTTTCGAAAAGTATAAAAAGAAGTAGCTCCTAAATCTCTGGCAGCGAAAATAACATCCTTGTCAATTTTACAAAGGGCATTGTAAAGAGGCAGTACCATGAAAGGCAGAAAGTTATAAACCATACCTAACACAATGGCAGCGGGAGTGTTAATCAGCTGCAAAGGTGGAATGTGAAAAAACCCGAGAATTTGATTAATAACGCCGTTTTTTTCCAGTAAGGTCTGCCATGCAATAGTACGAAGCAGAAAATTCATCCACATAGGAAGAATAAAAAGTAATACAATGAAACTGGTTTGGTTAATTTTCATGTTAGAAAGCATCATTGCCAGGGGATATGCTAATACCAGACAGATAATGGTGCTGATAATAGACAAAATCAGAGAAAGACAAAGAGCTTTGAAATTTTCCACTGTTCCGATTGCAAGGACATTTTCAAAGGTGAATTGTCCTTCGCTATTAGTAAAGCCATAAAATAAAATCATGGCAAGAGGAATTAAAATAAAGGATATGGACCATAAAAGGTATGGACCGGATAATAATTTCTTTTTATTCATTGACGCCAATTGCCTCCTCATCTTCCGACTCCGGCTTGTGCATAATCTGGATATCAAAAGGATTTACATGAATACCTACTTTTTGTCCCACAGGGAACATATCCGTGCTGTGTACCAGCCATTCAAAGCCGTTTGCTTCTACTTCCATTTCGTAATGCACACCCTTGAAAATAAGATGGGTAACAACACCTTGTATAGTACCTTCTTCAGGTGGGAGTAAGTCTACATCTTCCGGTCGAATTACCACATCAACAGGCTTATTTTTTCCAAACCCGATATCTACACAAGGGAATTTTGCTCCCAGAATTTCCACTAATTTATCTTCCAGCATAATGCCGGAAATGATGTTACTTTCACCGATAAAATCGGCAACGAAAGCATTTTGAGGCTCATTATAAATATCCTCCGGTGAGCCCATCTGCTGGATATAGCCCTGATTCATAACCACAATGGTATCAGACATGGTAAGGGCTTCTTCCTGGTCGTGAGTGACATAGATAAAGGTAATACCCAGCTCATTTTTTAATCGAATAAGTTCATATTGCATATCCTGACGGAGTTTTAAATCCAGTGCACCTAAAGGTTCGTCAAGAAGCAGAAGACGAGGCTCATTGACAATGGCTCTTGCAATAGCAACACGCTGTTGCTGCCCACCACTTAAAGAGTCAGGAAGACGATTTTCGTATCCATCAAGATTTACCAGTTTTAAAGCATATTTTACCTTATCTTTAATATAAGCAGAACTTTTCCCGGAAATTTTCAGTCCAAAGGCGATATTTTCTTCAATGTTCATGTGAGAAAAAAGTGCATATTTTTGGAAAACAGTATTGAGGTTTCGTTTGTTCGGAGGAAGGTTCGTAATATCCTGTCCGTCAAAAATAACCTGACCACTGTCAGGCGCTTCAAAACCTCCTAAAATACGAAGTGTCGTTGTTTTTCCACAGCCACTGGGACCTAAAAGTGTGAGAAATTCATTTTCTCTTATGGATAGATTTAATTTATCCAAAATTAACTGATCACCAAAGCTTTTTGATATATCTGTTAAAGTGACTAAATTGTGACTCATTGTACTCCTCCTCTGTAAAAACAATATTTTAAGCTAAAAAAATCCATTCTGAAAATTATTATACTAAAGGAAAAATCCATGTCAATATGTAAAAACTTCAAAGTTACATTGTATAAAAAAAAACTTTGTGGTAGAATATTTTTGATATCTAAAAAAGATATCTTTCATTATGTGGTGAAACGAATAAAAACAGGAGGGTATTGAATAGATGAAAGAAAAGTATGTAGCGTATGTCGGAACATATACCCATGGGAGTAGTATTGGAATTCATTTGTATGATGTAAATGTAGAAGAGGGGACACTTTCTGAGAGAAAAGTGGTTCCGGTTAATAATTCATCTCATCTGGCAAAGTCCTTAAACGGAAAATATCTTTATTCTATTGCAGATGAAGGTGTGGCTGTATTTGCCATTGAAGACGATGGTGACTTGACATTTATTAACAAAATTGACATTGATGGAATGAGAGGCTGTCACTTATCTACAGATGAAGAAGGAAAATATCTTTTTGTAGCAGGTTATCACGATGGAAAGGTAACGGTGGTGCATACACATCGTGACGGACGATTGGGAAGCGTAGTAGATGGTGTATTCCATAAAGGGTTGGGAAGTGTAGGAGAGAGGAATTTCCGTCCTCATGTAAGCTGTGTACGTCCTACACCGGATAATAAATATCTATGTGCAGTGGATAATGGAATTGATCAGATTAAAATTTACAGAGTAAATAGGAGAACAAAACATCTGGAACTGGTGGATATTTTAAGATGTCACAGAGAATCAGGTCCTAAGAAAATAAAATTCAGCAAAGATGGAAAATTTGCATATTTGATTTATGAACTGAATAATACCATTCAGGTATACAGCTATGACGGAAGCGGAAAAAATCCTGTTTTTGAATTGCTGCAGACAGAAAGTACATTGGCTTCTCATGATGATGAAACTCATGATGCCACTTCCGGTCTTTGTATGTCACCGGATGATAAGTATATTTTCTGCTCAACAGCAGGAGAAGATACGGTTGCCATGTATAAGAGAGATGAACAGACCGGTCTTTTAGAAAAACAGTGCATCTTGCCAATCAGTGGAAACTATCCAAAGGATTTGGCAGTCTTTCCGGATGGAAAACATTTAGCTGTAGTAAATCATGAGTCAAATTCTATTACTACATTTGCCATTGATTATGAGAAAAAATTGCTGACAATGAAAGGAAAACCTATGAAAGTAGAAACACCGAACAGCATTATTTTCTCAAAATGTCAAGAATAAATAAATTAATTTAAGAAAAAAGGAAGTGCAAAATTATGGAAAGCGGGCCTTATCCCGGGGATATTAAAAATAGAATAAAAAAAGAAATCCATATTCCTGTGGACAGGCCTCCTTTCATGTCCTGTCATGCGGGATATGAAGGGAGAAACTATGATTAGAATATTTAAAACAATTGATGGGAAAATTCATCAGGTAGAAGAAGCCAGCGAAGGCTGTTGGCTTGCACTGACAGATCCTACGGCAACGGAAATTTTTGAAGTTGCAAGGAAATACCATATTGAGGTAGATGACTTGAGAGCACCTTTGGATGAGGAAGAACGTTCACGTATTGAGGTGGAAGATGCTTACACTTTGATTATTGTGGATACTCCGATTTTGGAGGAAAGGGGAGAGAAGGACTGGTACGGTACCATTCCTTTGTCAATTATTGTAACAGATGAGATTATTATTACGGTATGTCTGGAAGATACCTCAGTTTTGGGGCGCTTTATGGATGGACGTGTCCGTAATTTTTATACGTATATGAAAACCAGATTTATTCTTCAGATCTTGTACAAAAATGCAAGTATGTTCCTGCATTATCTGCGTATTATAGATAAGAAAAGTGAAGAAGTGGAAGAAAAGCTTCAGGAGTCTACAAAAAATAAGGAATTGATTGAACTTCTGGAATTGGAGAAGTCACTGGTTTACTTTACTACTTCATTGAGATCGAATGAAATGGTGTTGGAAAAGCTTTTAAAAGTAGAACGTATCAAGCAATATCCGGATGACACGGATTTGCTGGAAGATGTTATTATAGAGAATAAGCAGGCCATTGAAATGGCAAATGTATATAGTGGAATTTTAAGTGGAATGACAGAAGCATTTGCTTCTATTGTATCAAACAATTTAAATATTGTCATGAAATTCTTGGCAACAGTTACGATTGTTATGTCAATTCCTACGATGATTTTCAGTGCTTATGGAATGAATGTAAATCTCAAAGGAATGCCGTTTGCATCTCATCCTGAGGGATTTGCAATTGTAATTATACTTTCACTGCTTTTAAGTCTGATAGTGGCATTTATCTTTTCCAAAAAGAATTTATTTTAATAAGCAGCTGTTAAAGGAGACACTATGAATTTTTTAAACAAAATGGAACGGAAGTATGGAAGATATGCTATACACAATTTAACAAAATATATGATTGGATGTTATATCATTGGTTATATTTTGGTGTATATTGGGCAGGCATTTGGAGGAAATTTTTTCCAATATTTGCTTTTGAGTCCTTATCATATTATGCATGGACAAATATGGAGAATAATTTCATGGGCTTTAATACCACCATCCAGTTCTAATATTATATTCGTGCTGATTATGCTGTCCTTTTATTATTATCTGGGCACATCGTTGGAGCGGACTTGGGGAGCATTTCGTTATAATGTATATATTTTAGGAGGAATGCTTTGCACAGTTATTGGAGCATTTGTTTTGTATTTTTTCAATGGACAAAATGAAATGCTTTCGCTTATGAATGGAATGAGCTTTTCTACTTATTATATTAATTTATCTATTTTTCTTGCTTTTGCCATGAATTATCCGGATATGGAAGTGTTGTTTATGATGATTATTCCTATTAAAATCAAGTATCTGGCATTTTTAGATGTGGCATATCTGCTCTATGATATGATTAGAGGCGGATGGGGCACACGTACTGTAATTATTGCATCACTTTTGAATTTTATTATTTATTTTTTAATGACAAGAAATTATAGGAAAATATCTCCTCAGGAAATTCACAGAAAACAAGAGTTTAAAAAGGCAGTTCATCCGCAGATGACACCGGGAGGAACCAGACATAAATGTGCAGTATGCGGACGGACGGAAAAAGACGGAGAACATTTAGAGTTTCGCTATTGTTCAAAGTGTAATGGAAATTATGAATACTGTCAGGATCATCTGTTTACTCATCAGCATATAAAATAGGAGGATTACTTGCATGCGTAAGACAAAAATTGTTTGTACTATGGGACCAAATACTGATAATAAGGACATTATGGAGGCTCTGGTAAAGAACGGGATGAATGTAGCCCGTTTCAACTTTTCGCATGGTGATTACGAAGAACAGCGCAATCGTATGAATTTATTAAAACGTGTCAGAGAAGAACAGGGAAAACCTGTTGCGATTCTTCTTGACACAAAAGGACCGGAAATTCGTACCGGTGTTTTGGAAAACGGAAAAAAAGTAATGTTGTCAGAAGGAGCAGATTTTACTTTATATACAGAAGAAATTGTAGGAAATGCTTCCGGCTGTTCCATTACTTATGCTGGACTTACAGAAGATGTAGAGCAAGGAAACAGAATTTTAATTGATGATGGTTTGATTGAATTAGAAGTAAAAGAAGTAACAGAAAATGCTATTCATTGCCATGTCGTAAATGGAGGAGAACTGGGAGAAAAGAAAGGAATTAACGTTCCAAATGTAAAAGTGAACCTTCCTGTTGTTACAGAAAAAGATAAAGCGGATATTATCTTTGGAATTGAACAAAAAATAGATTTTATCGCAGCTTCTTTTATCAGGAATGCAGAAGGCGTGAAGGAAATTCGCAAAATTCTTAAAGAACACCATGCGGAAGATATTGCAATTATTGCTAAAATCGAGAATGCAGAAGGTTTGGAAAATATTGATGAAATCATTGAAGTAGCAGATGGTATTATGGTAGCAAGAGGTGATTTGGGAGTGGAAATTCCCGCTCCGCAGGTTCCTCATATTCAGAAAATGATTATTCATAAATGTAATGCAAATTATATTCCGGTTATCACAGCAACGCAGATGTTGGATTCTATGATTCGTAATCCGCGTCCTACTCGTGCAGAGGTAACGGATGTGGCGAATGCAATTTATGATGGAACAGATGCCATTATGCTTTCCGGTGAAACAGCAGCAGGAAAATATCCTGTGGAAGCTTTGAAAATGATGAATGAAATTGCAGAGAATACAGAGCAGTATGTAAATTATGATCAATATATTATGCATAGAACGATGTATAAGAAGACAAAGATATCCAGCGCCATTGGAATTGCCTCTGTTCGTACTGCCAGAAATATTGAGGCCGATTGTATTGCAACACCAACTATGTCAGGAAAGACAGCTCGTCTGATTTCCAGTTTCCGTCCGGTGATGCCTATTTATGCTATTACTCCAAATGAAAGAGTAGAGCGTAAAATGCAGCTTTATTGGGGCGTCACACCATTAAAGGGATATACAAGGGATACAGCAGAGAATGTTATTTTAAATGCTATGGAAACTTTGAAAGAGAAAAATCTGGTGAAAAAAGACCAGCTGGTAGTTGTGACAGCAGGTGATCCGGCTACAAACAGCAGTAAGGCAGAAGCGAATGTTACAAACATGCTTCATGTTATGGAAGTAATTTAGAAAATAACAGCTATTGCATTAGCATACAATGTTTAATGCAATAGCTGTTTTGTTTTTTTATATATACTCTAAACGGAAAAAATGCTATACTCAGAAAAAGGACAGAGAGGAAAATAATATGGGATTACGTAAAATTACAATTGGAGTGGATTGGGACGATGTGTTATGTGATTTAAACACAAGAGCTATTGAACTGGCTAATCGAGACATGGGGCTGAGTTTGAAATTAAGTGATATTACATCGTGGGAGAATACAGGGAAAGCCTCTGTGATTAAAAAATACTATGCAGATATGGAGTTATATGAGCGTCAATATGTCACAGAAGAGGGAAAATCCTTTATGGCTAAACTGCAAAAAGAAGGAGAAGTTTTTATTATTACAGCTGTGCAGCCGGAATTCATGGGGACTCGTGTAAGTCAGATAAAAAAAGCATTTCCGGATTTTCCAAATGAAAACATCATTATGGGAAGTCAGAAACATCTGGTTCATTTTGATATTACATTGGATGATGCGAATCATAATATTTTTAAAAGTAACTCTGCTTTCCCGGTACTGTTCCGTAAACCGTGGAATCAGGATGCTACGGGTGTTTTATCAGTGAATGGATATGATGATTTTCTGCAGTTAGTACATCAAATTAAGCGTTCCATGGTAGAGAGCGTTCATAGTTTAAATCATCCGGCAATTATTGCTTTGGTAGGACCAAGCGGCAGTGGGAAACATCAGATGATGGAACAATTATTATCTTACGCAAATTTTGCACATCCGATTAGTTACACAACAAATCCAAATAATCTGAAGAGACATCGTTATATTACATCAGAAGAATTTAGTAGTGCAGAATTTTTAGAAAAAACAATGTATGGCGGTTATGGATACGGAACATTGAAAAAAGATGTGACAGATTTGCTGGAGAATGGAACATCTGTAGTGATGCCATTAGATATCTGTGGAGCCATTACCTTAAAGCGCCAATACCCTACATTAATGGTATATTGTAAAAAGAGCAAGGATAAATTGATTGAGAATATTTTGATGAAAAATTGTGATTTGAAGGAGAAAAAATTGCGATTGTTAGCATTAGAACAGGAGAGAAAGCATGAATCCTTGTGTGATATTACTGTTCGAGAAGATGAGGTAGATAAAATCCTTGAGGTCTTTAGAGAACACTGACAGAAGGATTATGGAAAAACATTTGGACAGCTATTTTTTTAGCCATCTCAATCGTATTTTTAAGTATAATTAAGGTCATACATATATTTTTATTGTATGATAAAGTAATTGAATGAGGAGGAACATACAATGCGGTTATTGTTGGCAGAAGATGAAAAAGCATTATCAAAAGCATTAGTAGTGATTTTAGAGAGAAATAATTATTCTGTGGACGCTGTCTATGATGGACAAAGTGCATTAGAGTATCTGGAAATGGATAATTATGATGGTGTGATTTTAGATATTATGATGCCAAAAGTAGATGGACTTACTGTTTTACGAAAAGTTCGGGAAAAGGGCAATTTGATTCCGATTCTATTATTGACAGCGAAATCTGAAGTGGATGATAAGGTGGAAGGATTGGATGCCGGAGCCAATGATTATCTGGCAAAACCATTTCATGCTAAAGAGCTGATGGCGAGAATTCGTGCCATTACAAGAACACAGACGGCACAGACAAATTCTAAATTAACCATGGGAAACGTTACGCTGGATCGAGCAACTTTTGAACTCTCCACAGCGAAAGGAAGTTTTCATCTTGCAAATAAAGAATTTCAGATGTTAGAACTTTTGATGTGTAATCCTCATCAATTGATTTCTTCGGAACGTTTTTTAGAAAAAATATGGGGATATGATAGTGAAGCAGAGATTAATGTAGTATGGGTATATATTTCTTATTTGAGAAAAAAATTATCTGCTCTTCATGCAGATATTCAGATTAAAGCAACAAGAAATGCAGGGTATTCTCTGGAGGAAAATAAGTCATGATTAAAAAACTTCGTATCAAATTGATTGCAGCATCTATGGCTTCGCTTTTTCTTGTGCTTTTTGTGATTGGAGGAATTGTTGGTATTTTAAACTACAGAAAAATTGTAGATGATGCGGATCGAATTCTGGACGTATTAGAAAAAAACGGAGGGAAATTTCCGCAGAAATTTCCGGGTATGAGAAAAGACGAACGGCATGGATTGTCTCCGGAAAGTCCATACGAATCCAGATATTTTTCAGTGTTGCTTGATGAGAACGGAAACATTATTTTAACGGATACTTCAAAGATTATATCAATTGATACAGAGAAAGCAATAGAATATGCTTCAGAGGTATGGGAGAAAGATGCGAAAAGAGGATTTTTGGATGATTACAGGTATTGGAAAACTTCTTCCAATGGGGAAGTACGTATTATTTTCCTGGATTGCAGACGCCAATTAGATAATTTCCAGAACTTTCTGCTTACAACATTTGGCGTATCAAATATAGGACTCTTATCTGTGTTTGTTTTAATGGTTTGTTTATCTGCACGTATCGTAAAACCTTTTTCAGATAATTATGAAAAACAAAAACGATTTATTACCGATGCAGGTCATGAATTGAAGACACCGTTGACTATTATTGAGGCAGATACAGAAATTCTGGAAATGGACTTTGGTGAAAACGAGTGGCTACAGGATATAAAAGGACAAACGAAACGACTTGCAGATTTGACAAATACTCTGGTTATGCTTTCCCGTATGGAGGAAGGAACAAACAGAGATATAAAAATAGAACTTCCATTATCTGATATCGTGGAAGAGGTATGTCATACATTTCAGGCACCGGCAAAGGTGCAAGAGAAAAAATTGGACAGTATTATAGGACCAATGATATCCATGGAAGGTGATGAAAAAGCAATCAGGGGGCTTATAACAATTCTTCTTGATAATGCGATAAAATACACAAATGAAAATGGGTACATTTCTGTTACTCTGGAAAAGAAGAAAAATCGTATTTATCTGTCTGTCTTTAATACGACAGAGTACATTTCAAAAGAACAGATTGCTCATTTGTTTGATCGATTTTATCGTACAGATGCTTCCAGAAATTCCCAGACCGGAGGATATGGTTTAGGACTTTCGATTGCGGCAGCTACGGTGGAATCTCATAAAGGAAAGATAATTGCGGAAACGAAGGATGAGAAATCCTTGCGGATTACGGTGATTTTTTGATGTGATTTTTATAATATTTATAAAATATTTTAGCTTTTTTGCATCTGTCTGTGTTTGCAGACAGGTGCATTTTATATTTTAGAAATAAATATTTTTTAAAGTGTAATTAAGGTAAAGCTGGTAAGATGTTCCCATCAAGACAAAAAGGAGGAATACCATGGCTTATCAAATGACCTTTAAGCGTTATGAATTAAAATATTTGCTGAACAGACAGGAGAAAGAACAGCTTCTTTTGGCAATGAAACCATATATGAAGCCAGATGATTATGGAAGAACCATTATAAGAAACATTTATTTTGATACAGATACATTCCGTCTAATTAGGCGTTCGCTGGAAAAACCGGTATATAAGGAAAAACTTCGTATCCGAAGCTATAAACCGGTGCAGACAACAGATCCGGTATTTGTGGAAATTAAGAAAAAATACAAATCGGTGGTATACAAACGCAGGCTGCAGCTTCCGGAAGAGGAGGTTATGGAAAGTTTTCATACTGGAAAGCCCCTTCCGGTGCACTCGCAAATAGGGAATGAAATTCAATATTTCCGTGACTACTATGAAAATCTTCATCCATCTGTATTTTTATCTTATGAAAGGGAAGCCTATTATTCCCTGGACGGCAGTGACTTTAGAGTAACCTTTGATGAGAATATTCTTTACAGGAGAAAAGATTTTTCTCTTGGCAGCAAAATATATGGGGTTTCTTTACTGGGTGAAGATCAGACGTTAATGGAAATTAAAACTTCCGGTGGGATTCCCCTCTGGATGAGTGAAACACTTACGAAACATCATTTATACAAAACATCATTTTCAAAATACGGTTCTGCTTATCAGCGTATGCTGGCAGAAACCTTGCAGGGAGGATACAACAATGTCTAATATTTTATTTCAGGGAATTTTTGATACCGATATGACCAGTGTGATTTCTATTTCAGATTTTTTATTATGTGTGGGATGTGCCCTTATTATCGGGCTGATCCTGGCAGGAACCTACATGTACGGAACCAAATATACCAAAAGCTTTGTGGCAACTCTGGCTCTGCTTCCGGCAGTGGTCTGTGTAGTTATTATGATGGTTAATGGAAATGTAGGGACAGGTGTGGCTGTTGCCGGAGCTTTCAGTCTTGTTCGATTCCGTTCAGTTCCCGGTTCTGCCAAAGAAATCGGAGCGATTTTCTTAGCTATGTGTTCCGGGCTGGTAGCAGGAATGGGATATCTGTCTTATGCACTGCTATCTGCAGTAATTCTCGGTGGAATTATGTTGCTGTATAACCGCATGGATTTTGGAACCAGAAAACGAGGATTGTACTATAAAACCTTACATATTACGATACCGGAAGATTTAGATTACAGCGGAGTATTCGATAAGATATTGAAGAAATATACCACAGATTATGAAGTATTGCAGATTAAAACTACCAACATGGGAAGCTTATTTAAACTTACCTACAATTTGACACTGAAAGAGCCTGCAATGGAAAAAGAATTGATTGATGCTCTCCGGTGCAGAAATGGAAATCTGGAAATTACCCTATGTAGACAGGAAACAGTAATCGGAGAATTATAGGAGGCGATGACTGATGCGAAAAAAAGAAGTTTTATTGTTTTTTTTGATGGGAACATTGATGCTGTCCGGTTGTAACGCAAAGACGGAAAAGAATACGCAGGAAAATACGGAGTCTTCCACTACTGTAAGTACTTCGGTTACAGAAATTGATACTTCCCAGATGTTTTCAGATCGTGACAAGGAAGTTGGGTATGAAGAATCAGAAAGCACCACTATTTCTCTGGCTGATGATGGTTCTTCCTGCGAATCAGATGCCGTATCCATTACAGAAAATACCGTGACAATTAAAGAAGAGGGAACTTATATTCTTTCGGGTTCTATTTCAAACGGGATGGTCATTGTGGAAGCAGAGGACACAGACAAAATCCAGTTGGTTTTGAATGGGGCAAGCATCGCTAACGCCCAGTCAGCAGCTTTATATGTTCGCTCGGCAGATAAAGTGTTTGTTACGACTGCAGCGGGAACAGAAAATATTCTGGAAAATAATGGTACCTATACTGCCATAGATGAAAATAATATTGATGCAGCAGTATTTTCAAAATCAGATCTGACCTTCAATGGAGAAGGAACACTTACGGTAACGGCACAGGAAGGGCACGGAATTGTATCGAAAGATGATTTGGTGTTTACAAGTGGAACTTATGTGGTTACCAGTGCAAGTCATGGAATTTCAGGGAAGGACAGTGTCCGCATTGCGAATGGTTCTTATAATATTGTATCAGGAAAAGACGGAATTCATGCAGAAAATACAGAGGATAGCAGTTTAGGATTTGTTTATCTTGCAGGAGGAACCTTTAATATTACATCCCAGCAGGATGGGATTAGTGCCGGTGCATGGTTACAGGCAGAAGATGGAACTTATACCATTCTGACAGGAGAGGGCAACGCAAGTGTACAGAGTCAGAATGGCGGAGACAAGAAGCCAATGGAACAGACATTCCAGGAAGAAACAGAAGAAGACACAACCAGTGTTAAAGGAATGAAAGCAGCTACACAACTGTTAATAAAGGGTGGTACTTATGTTATTGATGCAGAAGATGATACTCTTCATTCTAATGGAAATATTGCCATCAGTGGAGGAACTTATACCTTATCATCAGGAGATGATGGAGTTCATGGAGATTCTAACGTGACTATTTCCGGTGGGAACATAGACATTATCAAAAGTTATGAAGGAATTGAAGGATTGAGTATTGATGTTACAGGCGGCGATATTTCTGTATTGGCATCTGATGATGGAATGAATGCTGCCGGTGGTAATGACAGCAGTGGTTTTGAAGGTCCGGGACCCGGAGGAGATCAGTTTGCAGCTACAGAAGGAGCTTATATTCATATTTCGGGAGGTACACTTTATGTAAATGCTTCCGGAGATGGAATTGATTCCAATGGAGATATTACGGTTTCCGGTGGTGAAACTTATGTTTCCGGACCTACAAATGATGGGAACGGAACCTTAGATTACAGTGGAAATGCTCAAGTCACAGGTGGTATCTTTGCCGCTTCCGGAGCTTCGGGTATGGCACAAAATTTTGAGTCTTCTTCAACACAGGGAGTTATGCTGGTGAATGTAGAAGCGCAGGAGGCTAATACAGATATAGTACTTTTGGATAGCAATGGAGCTGAACTTTTGAGCTGGAAAGCTGAAAAGCAATATTCTTCTGTCATTGTAAGCAGTCCGGATATCATAGAAGGAGAGACTTATACAATAAAAGCAGGAACAGCAGAGCAAAGCATTACTATGGACAGTCTGGTTTATGGAAATAACTCTTCAGAAGGGGGATTTCCCGGTAACGGAGGCGGACAAGACGACAGGAGAAAAGATGGTATGCAAGGAAAACCAGAAAAAGGAGAAAGACCTGGAGATATGGAAAATCCACAGGGGAATACCCCGCCTGATATGCCATCAGAAAATAGTACCTCAGAAGGAGAAATCGGCATATAAGATCATGGTCAAAAATTGCATTGATACCTGCGTATAATCCGGCGCCTTGTCTGATAAGTTTAGTGCAGAAATTAAAAGAAAAGGGTTTCTGGATTTTGTTGATGGATGATGGGAGATTAGAAAAATATAAAATAATATTTCAGGATATTGATGATACGGGAAGTCCCAAAAACATCCGGGATACCTTGTTTTGGGAAACTACCCGTATGGTCTATGCCCTTACATTTTCTTTTTCTTGGAAATTTTATGTATTTGCTGCAAAAGAAATCCAAGGGGTAAAAGGGAGGTGGACTTTTGACACCGGAAGAATATTATGGTAATGCATTTCCCTTATTAAGACAGGGAGAAGCCTATTTAAAGGAATTAATAGAAACCTATCCAAATGTTTGTGCTGAAAATGAATTACAATCGATTTTATATATTAAGACTAGAATTAAGACTCCGGAAAGCATGATGGCAAAATTAAGAAAACGTGGACTTAGGGAAGATTCTCACACGGCACTTCAAAAGACACATGATGCAATCGGTATCAGAGTCATTTGTTCCTTTGTGGAGGACGTGTACCGTATTGAACAATGGCTCCAAAAAAGAGATGATATCCAAATTATAGAAAAGAAAGACTATATTTCCTATCCGAAACCAAATGGTTACAGGAGTCTTCATTTGATTGTACAGTTTGTATCAAAAGATTTAAAATGTTTTACCGCAGAAATTCAGCTTCGTACCATTGCGATTGATTTCTGGGCGGCATTGGAACACCAGATGAAATATAAAAGAAATGTATAACATGAAGAAACTATTCGGAAGGAGTTAAAAAGGTGTGCAGATGAAATTGCTTCCGTGGATTTATCCATGCAGACAATAAGAGATATTTTACAGAATGATACATGGGAGGAGATATAAAATATACAGACAGTTTATATTTATGGCACAACCGGATTTTGGAAAACAGCAATTGTTGTTGATTATATTGTAAATAATAAAAAACGTCAAACTCTTTGGATTTACCAGAATTTGACGTTTTTAAGTACTGCCGGCAGCGGGACTTGAACCCGCACGTGGTTGCCCACAACAGATTTTGAGTCTGCCTCGTCTGCCATTCCGACACGCCGGCATTTCCTTACGGAACATAGAGTATACTATCATAAATAAAAGAGAATTGCAAGCTTTTTTTGAAAAAAACATTAAAAACCTACAATTCTCTTTTTTACATTATTTTTTTTGATTTCCTATTAAGTTATCATAAAAATCAAAACAATCAAATGTTGCAAAATAATCGGCTGGTTTTTCTGCACGGCGTATCAGCTGAACACTTCCATCTTCTTTCAAAAGTAATTCTGCCGACTTTAATTTTCCATTATAATTATATCCCATAGCAAAGCCATGCGCACCTGTATCATGAATAACCAGAATGTCTCCTTTTTGAATCTCAGGCAGCATTCTGTCTACAGCAAATTTATCATTATTTTCACATAAAGAGCCTGTTATATCATATTTATGGTCTAATGGTAAATTTTCTTTTCCCATTACTGTAATATGATGATATGCACCATACATCGCTGGACGCATAAGATTTACTGCACAGGCGTCTAATCCGATATAATCTTTATGGGTATGTTTCTCGTGGATTGCCTTTGTTACAAGACAGCCATAAGGTCCCATCATAAAACGTCCCAATTCGGAATAAATGGCAACATCACCCATACCCGCAGGAACCAGAACTTCATCAAAAACACGATGTACACCTTCTCCAATAGCACGAATATCATTTGGCTGTTGGTCTGGTGTATATGGAATACCAATACCACCTGAAAGGTTGATAAAGCATATTTTTGCACCTGTTTCCTTCTGAAGCCTTACTGCAAGTTCAAAGAGCTGCTTTGCCAACATTGGATAATATTCATTAGTAACGGTATTACTTGCCAGAAAGGCATGTATTCCAAATTCTTTTGCACCCTTTTCTTTTAAAGTACGAAAAGCATCGAAAATTTGCTCCTCTGTCATTCCATATTTTGCATCTCCCGGGTTATCCATGATTCCATTGCACACTTCAAAAACTCCACCCGGATTAAAACGACAGCTAATTCTCTCAGGAATTTTTCCAATGGCTTTTTCTAAAAAATCAATATGAGTAATGTCATCTAAATTAATAGTAGCTCCTAATTGAGCAGCGTACTGGAAGTCTTCTGCCGGTGTATCATTGGAAGAAAACATAATATCTTCTCCAACGCATCCAATAGCTTCGGACAGCATCAATTCTGTATAAGAAGAGCAGTCACAGCCAAAACCATATTCTCTTAAAAGGTTAATTAAAAATGGATTGGCATTTGCTTTTACTGCAAAATATTCTTTGAATCCCTTATTCCATGAAAAAGCTTCTTTCATAGCTTTTGCATTTTCTCTAATTCCTTTCTCATCATAGAGATGAAAGGGAGTCGGGTATGTTTTTATGATTTCTTCAAGCTGTTCTTTTGTAACAAATGTCTTTTTCTCCATTCTTTTCGCTCCTTTGTAATTCTTTGGTATTCATTTTTGGCAAATGAATATATTTATTATACGGAAATTAAATAGGTTTTTCAAGTAGGATATGGACAGATATTGTTTGATAAACAAAATATGGCAGCAGATGTTTGGGTAGAAAATTACTATTTGAAATCAGATAGATAGAAAAATGGCTGTGCTATCAAATGCTTAAATTATATCTGATAACACAGCTTTGTTTTAATAAATAAAGATTATGCCCTTAACTGTTCAAGAATTTCATAAGGGATTTTTAAATTACCTTTTCCGCATCCTAAATCAATGTGAGGTTTGTTGGCTCCATGAAAATCACTGCCTCCGGATTGTTTTAGTCCATACCGTTTTGCTAATTGTTTTGTAAATAATTCATCAGCAGGAGTGTAAGAAACGTATAAAGTTTCTATGCCGTCTAAACCGTTTCTGGATAATTCATTTACCAGACTTTCCAATCGCTCTTTTGATAGCTTTGTAAGAATAGGATGTGCAAAAATTGCTTTGCCTCCACCTTCGTGAATGAGTTGAATTGCTTGAAAAGGAGTAACTTTTTCTCTGGGAACGTAACATTTTGCATGATTTCCCAGATATCGGTCAAAAGCTTCTTTCATTGAACCTACATATTTATGCTCAAAAAGAAAACGGGCAAAATGGGCACGAGTCCAGACGCTGTCGGGGAAATCTTCCTCCATAAGCTTTGTTGTTATAGAAATTCCTTCTTTTTGAAGGAGAGCAATCATTTTTTCATTACGTAAGTTTCTTGAAGTTTGAAATTCAGAGAGCGTTTTTTTGAAATGTGTGTTCTTCCAGTTAATATCCAGACCTACAATATGGACATCTGTAGAATTCCAAGTGGTTGACAGTTCAATACCGGGAATTATTTCTAAATCACTTCCTAAAGCAGCTTCAAAGGCTTCTTCTAAACCATCTGTTGTATCATGATCCGTAAGAGCAAAAGCGGCTAATTTCTTTTCTAATGCATAATGTACTAATTCAGAAGGGGTAAAGGTCCCGTCAGAAATGGTAGAATGAACATGTAAATCAATATATTTTTTCATAAGGTTCTCCTTTCTTGCAGGAATAGCAGTGCAATCCTTGGGGAGCATTTTTATTGCATAGAACGTAATTTCCTATGTAATAAAAAAAGAAATACCATCTGGTATTTCTTTTGCAAAGCAGTTCGTACGGGAATCGAACCCGTGTTTCCGCCGTGAGAGGGCGGCGTCTTAACCGCTTGACCAACGAACCGTACTCATATATAATAGCGTGCTAAATAAAAAATGTCAATAGTTTTTTTATAAAAATAAAAAAGAAATGTTATTGACATCAGAACTTATGTTCGATAAAATATAGGAAAAGAAAAATTATTTGAAAATATCTCTGAAATGAGATATGATACATAGGACTTTGCGTAAAAATAATACAAGAGAGGAAAGCTGTATGGAGTGGGAATTTGCAATTTTAGATATGCTGCAGAATATTCAAAACCCGGTACTTACTAAAATTATGGCATTTATTACCATGCTGGGGGAAGCAGGATGGTTTTGGATTGTATTAGGAATTGTTTTGTTATGTACGAAAAAATATAGAAAGTGTGGAGTAGCAGTCCTTTTCGCGTTGATTTTAGACCTTATATTGGCAAATATAATTTTAAAGCCATTGGTAGCAAGACCGCGACCATGTTGGATTCGTAAGGATATTGAACTTATGGTGCGTGTACCTAAGGATTATTCGTTTCCTTCCGGACACACTATGGCATCTTTTGCTTCTGCGGGAGCATTGTTGCTAACAGAAAAAAAGTTCGGGATAGGAGCTTGTGTACTGGCGATACTTATGGGGATTTCCAGGCTATATTTTTATGTACATTTTCCCACAGATGTTTTAGCGGGCACTGTTTTGGGGATTCTATGTGGAATTGCCGGTGTATATTTGATGAAATGGACGGAGAATACAAAGTTTGGAAGAATTTATTCTGATAGAAAATAGCGTGAAAAATTGATGTGAGTGAGTTTGTTTAAGAGAGGTTTGTAAAAATGGCAAAGAAAAATACGTATGATGCCAGTAGTATTACAGTACTGGAAGGTTTGGAGGCAGTTCGTAAGCGTCCGGGTATGTATATAGGAAGTGTTTCAAGAAAAGGGCTAAATCATCTTATATATGAAATTGTGGACAATGCAGTAGATGAACATTTAGCAGGATATTGTAAAAACATTCGAGTTACCTTGGAAAAGGATGGTTCTGCTACCATTGAAGATGATGGGAGAGGTATACCGGTAGGAATGCACGAAAAGGGAATGTCAGCAGAGCGTCTTGTTTTTACAACTTTGCATGCAGGCGGTAAGTTTGATGATTCGGTATATAAAACCAGCGGCGGACTTCACGGGGTAGGTTCTTCTGTTGTAAATGCTTTATCAGCTTTTTTAGATATTAAAGTCAGCACAGGAGGATATGTCCATCATGATCATTATGAAAGAGGTGTTCCAACGATTCCTTTGGAAGATGGACTTTTACCGAAACTGGGACGTACGAAAGTGACAGGAACCTGTATTAATTTTTTGCCGGATGATGAAATTTTTGAAAAAACCAGATTCTCTTCTACAGAAGTAAAAAGTCGTTTACATGAAACGGCTTATTTAAATCCGGAGCTGACGATTCTTTTTCAGGATAAAAGAGGAACAGAACCGGAAGAAATTATTTTTCATGAACCGGACGGAATTGTAGGTTTTATTAAGGATTTGAATAAAAAAAGTGAATGTATTCATGAGCCGGTTTATTTTAAAGGAGAAAGTGACGGAATTACTGTAGAAGTAGCATTTCAGTATGTAAATGAATTTCGGGAAAATGTACTGGGATTTTGTAATAATATTTATAATTCAGAAGGTGGGACGCATCTTACGGGTTTTAAAACTACATTTACGTCTGTTATGAATACCTATGCCAGAGAGCTTGGGATTTTAAAAGAAAAAGACAGTAATTTTACCGGCGCCGATGTGCGTAACGGTATGACTGCCGTAGTGTCTATTAAACACCCGGCACCTAGATTTGAAGGACAGACAAAGACAAAATTAGATAATCAGGATGCATCAAAGGCAACAGGTAAAGTTACAGGAGAGGAAATTGTATTATATTTTGACAGGAATTTAGATGTGTTGAAAAGCGTTCTTGCCTGTGCAGAGAAATCAGCCAAAATACGTAAAACAGAAGAAAAGGCAAAAACAAATTTATTGACAAAACAGAAGTATTCTTTTGATTCTAACGGAAAACTGTCCAATTGTGAAAAGAGAGATCCTTCTTTATGTGAAATTTTTATCGTTGAGGGGGATTCTGCGGGAGGAAGTGCCAAAAGTGCCAGAGACAGAAGCTTTCAGGCGATTCTTCCAATCAGAGGAAAGATTTTAAATGTAGAGAAAGCTACGATTGATAAAGTTCTTGCCAATGCAGAAATCAAAACCATGATTAATGCGTTTGGTTGTGGATTTTCGGAAGGTTATGGGAATGATTTTGATATTACAAAGCTTCGTTATAATAAAATTATAATTATGGCAGATGCAGATGTAGATGGGGCACATATTTCTACTTTGCTTCTTACGTTATTTTATCGTTTTATGCCGGAATTGATTTATGAGGGACATGTGTATATCGCAATGCCTCCGTTGTATAAAGCAATGCCTGCAAAAGGTAAAGAAGAATATCTCTATGATGACAAAGCATTGGAAAAATACAGAAAGAATCATAAAGGCAGCTTTACTTTACAGAGATATAAAGGTTTAGGTGAAATGGATGCACAGCAGTTGTGGGAGACTACATTAAATCCTGAGACCAGAATGCTGCGTCTGGTAGAAATTGAAGATGCAAGAATGGCATCAGAAGTCACGGAAATTCTTATGGGTACGGAAGTACCTCCGAGAAAGGCATTTATTTATGAGCATGCTAGGGATGCCCAGTTAGATATATAGGAGATTAAAAATGGCTGATATACAGGAAAATATTATTAGAACCGAATATTCGGAAATTATGCAGAAATCATATATTGATTATGCTATGAGTGTTATAATTGCCAGAGCACTTCCTGATGTACGTGATGGATTAAAACCGGTACAAAGAAGAACGCTGTATGATATGTATGAATTGGGAATTCGATATGACAGACCTTATCGAAAGTGCGCGCGTATTGTAGGAGATACCATGGGCAAATATCATCCACATGGTGATAGTTCTATTTATGAAGCTCTTGTAGTGATGGCGCAGGAATTTAAAAAAGGCCTTCCTCTTGTAGATGGCCATGGGAATTTTGGCTCTATTGAAGGAGATGGGGCAGCTGCTATGCGATATACAGAAGCTCGCCTTCAAAAAATCACACAGGAAGTTTATTTAAGTGATATGGATAAACATGTGGTAGATTTCCTGCCTAATTTTGATGAAACGGAAAAAGAGCCGGAAGTTTTACCGGTAAAAATTCCAAATCTTCTTATAAATGGAGCGGATGGAATTGCTGTGGGTATGGCAACTAGCATACCGCCGCATAATTTAGGAGAAGTTATTGATGCAGTGATTGCATATATGAAAAATAATGAGATTACTGTTAAAGAGTTAATGGAATATATTAAAGGACCGGATTTTCCTACAGGCGGTATTGTTGTAAATAAGGATGACTTACTTTCCATTTACGAAACAGGAACGGGAAAAATTAAAATTCGTGGAAAAGTAGAGGTAGAAAAAGGGAAAAACGGTAAGTCTTTATTAGTAATTACGGAAATTCCTTACACTATGATAGGTGCTAATATTGGAAAGTTCTTAAATGACGTAGCGGCTTTAAGTGAGAGTAAAAAAACAACAGATATTGTAGATATTGCAAATCAGTCTTCAAAAGAAGGAATTCGTATTGTGATTGAATTGAAAAAGGGCGCTGATGTAGAAAATCTGAAAAATATGCTCTACAAAAAAACACGTTTAGAGGATACTTTTGGTGTAAATATGTTGGCAGTAGCTGACGGTAAGCCGGAGACATTGAGCTTAAAACAGATTATTGAGCATCATGTGGATTTTCAGTTTGACATTGCTACAAGAAAATATACCAGTCTTTTGGCAAAAGAAAGAGAAAATCAGGAGGTACAGGAAGGCCTTATAAAAGCTTGTGATGTAATCGATTTGATTATTGAAATTTTAAGAGGAAGCAAGAACAGAGAACAGGTGAAAGATTGTCTGATTCGGGGTGAAACGGAAGGTATTCATTTCAAGACTAAAACAAGTGAACGTCAGGCCAAAAAGCTGCATTTTACAGAACGTCAGGCAACAGCAATTTTAGACATGCGTCTTTATAAACTGATAGGGTTGGAAATTGAAACACTTATGGCAGAACATGAAGAAACTATGAAAAAAATTGCTTTGTATGAAGATATTTTGAATAACTATTCTTCTATGGCTAAAGTTATTATAAAAGAACTGCAAAAGGTAAAAAAGGAATATAGCAAAGTACGCCGTACAGTAGTAGAAAATGCAGCGGAAGCTGTTTATGAAGAAAAGAAAATAGAGGAGATGGAAGTAGTCTTTTTGATGGATCGTTTTGGATATGCCAGAACCATTGACAAATCTACTTATGAAAGAAATAAAGAGACAGCTGACAGCGAGAATAAATATGTATTTACCTGCATGAATACAGGGAAAATTTGTTTATTTACAGATGCAGGAAGGATGCACACCATTAAGGTGCAGGAACTTCCATTTGGAAAATTCCGAGATAAAGGAATACCGGTAGATAATGTGAGTAATTACGATAGTACAGCAGAACAAATTGTCCTGGCAGGCAGCATGTCGGATATTATTCATACAACATTATGTTTTGTTACAGCAACAGGTATGGTAAAATTAGTAGAAGGCAAAGAATTTGATGTGGCAAAAAGAACTATTTCTTCCACAAAACTGACAGAAGAAGACAGTATTGTTATGGTACAGAATGCAGAGTCTATGGAGCATTTGGTTTTACAGACAAAAGAAGGGTATTTCCTGAAGTTTTTGAAAGCAGAAATTCCATATAAGAAGAAAGCAGCTTTTGGCGTGAGAGGGATAAAAATGAATGAAAGCGATTGTGTAGAGCACGCTTATATGTTGGAAAATCGTACAGAATATACGATTTCTTATAAAGAAAAAACAATGGTATTAAATAAGTTAAAGCTTGGAAAACGTGATACAAAGGGGACTAAGACACGAGTGTAAGTCAGGAAAAGAGGTGGACAATTGAAGAAAAAAAGAAAAGCAGGAACCTTTTTTCTGATAATTTTTTTAATTGTAAGCTTATCTGGGTGTTCGCCAAAATCAGGCAGCGAAAATTTGACAGAACAAAAACTTCCGGAGAGACAGATTGAGGCCTCGGAGGAAGTGCTTTACTATGGATATCAAAGTTTGTCAAAGGAAGAACAAAAAGTTTACAGACAGATTGCAGAAGGATTAGAGCAGCAAGAAACAGAAATTAGAATAACGTCTCTTTTGGAAGATAGATTGATGGCAGTCTTTAATATGGTGATGATTGATCATCCGGAATATTTTTGGATTGAAGGTGAATTTCAATATACCACAGTAGAGGATTTGACTGAAAATACGAAAATTGTTACACAGTTAATGCCGGTGTATACGATGGAGAAAGAGCAGATACAAGATGTGAAACAGCAAATTGAGCAGCAGGCGGAGGAATGGATTGGCGGAATAGATGCTTCTTTTGATGTATATGAAAAAATAAAGATCGTGTATGAGCTTTTAATTCGTGAAGTGGAGTATGACGAGTCAAGTTCCTATAACCAAACTATTCAGAGTGTTTTTCTGGAAAAGAAAACAGTATGTATGGGATATGCAAAAGCAACCCAATACCTGCTGAATAAAATGGGGATTTTTTGTACTTTGGTGACAGGCAATATTTTAGATGAGACAAATTCCAGTCATGCATGGAATTTAGTCCGGATTGGAGAGAGTTATTATTATGTAGATACTACCTGGGGCTCTCCCGGATATAACGTACAGGGTGACAGGGAAGATGCGATTTCTTACAGTTATTTATGCTGCAGTGATAAGACAATTAGTACTACACATAAGGCAAATGAAGATATTTTATTGCCTTCCTGTACAGATGAAAGTTATCATTATTATCGAAGAAAAGGCTGTTGGTATGAAACTTATGACAAAGAGCGTATTTGTGATGTGTTAAAAGAGGATATTGAAGCAAACAGTCAGAAGACAGAACTGTGTTTTCAGGAAGAAGAAGGATACCAACAGGCTGTGCAGGATATTGTAGAAGGCAATTTAATACAGGAAGTTATTCAAAAAACGTCTATATTTTCTCCGGGAGAACAGGTTTCCTGGCAAATTTCTTACGGAGGAAAAGACAATTTACTGGTAATCCTGTGGAATTGAAAAAAGAACTTGCAAGTTTCTGGGAATAGTGTTATCCTAATAAAGAACTAGATAGTTATCAAAGCATAAGAGTGGACCAGTGGTCCACTCTTATCGTTTGTATACCTAAGGAATGTAGGGAGAAGGTGAGAATATGAGTAAAAAAGAAATTTATGAACAGAAAGCAGAATCATTATTGGAGCCTATTGTAGCAGAACATAATTTTGAATTGGTCGATGTGGAATATGTAAAAGAAGGCAGTAATTTTTATCTGAGAGCCTATATTGATAAGCCGGAAGGAATTACAGTAGACGATTGTGAAGTTGTCAGCAGAGCATTTTCTCAGAAACTGGATGAGGAAGACTTTATTGATGAAGCTTATATTATGGAAGTAAGCTCTCCCGGTCTTGGAAGGCCTTTGAAGAAAGAAAAGGACTATAAAAGAAGTGTGGGTAAGGAGCTGGAAATCAGAACTTATCGTGCAATCAATAAAGAGAAGGAATTTTACGGTATTTTAAAGGAATATAATGAAAGCAGTGTGACGATTGATTGTGAGGGAACAGAAATGACTTTTCAGAAATCAGATATTGCCCTTATTCGTCTTGCATTTGATTTTTAATTTTAGGAGGAAAGTAAAAAATGAACACAGAATTATTGGAGGCACTCAACATTCTGGAGAAAGAGAAATCTATCAGTAAAGATACTTTGTTAGAGGCTATTGAGCAATCTTTAATTCAGGCATGTAAAAACCATTTTGGAAAAGCAGATAATATTAAAGTAAATATTAATCCTGAAACCTGTGATTTTGGTGTGCTTGCAGAAAAGACTGTAGTGGAAGAAGTCTATGACCCGGTTACAGAAATTAGTCTGGCAGATGCAAAAATGATGAATTCTCAGTACGGACTGGGAGATATTGTAAATGTGGAAATTAAATCAAAAGAATTTGGACGTATTGCCACACAGAATGCGAAAAATGTTATTTTACAGAAAATTCGTGAAGAAGAGAGAAAAGTGATTTTTGATCAGTATTACGGAAAAGAAAAAGATGTAGTAACAGGTATTGTACAGCGCAGCCTGGGAAGAAATTACAGCATTAACTTAGGAAAAGCAGATGCAATTTTAACAGAAAATGAACAGGTGAAAACAGAAGTATTTAAACCTACAGAAAGAATTAAAGTATATATTTTGGAAGTGAAAGATGCGCCAAAAGGACCGAAAATTATGGTTTCCAGAACACATCCGGAATTAGTAAAACGTCTGTTTGAGGCAGAAGTTACAGAGATTAAAGACGGAACTGTAGAGGTAAAGAGTATCGCAAGAGAAGCAGGTTCCCGTACTAAGATTGCAGTTTGGAGCAATGATCCGGATGTAGATCCTGTAGGTGCATGCGTTGGTATTAATGGCGCAAGAGTAAATTCTGTTGTAGAAGAATTAAGAGGAGAAAAAATTGATATTATCAACTGGAGTGACAATCCTGCTCTGTTGATTGAAAACGCATTAAGTCCTGCAAAGGTTATTTCTGTTACTGCTGATCCGGAAGAGAAAAGCGCAACAGTTATTGTTCCGGATTTCCAGCTTTCTCTGGCAATTGGTAAAGAAGGACAGAATGCAAGACTGGCAGCAAGACTGACAGGATTTAAAATTGACATCAAGAGCGAAACACAGGCGAGAGAAGCAGGTGAACTGGGTGCATTAGAACTCTACGAAGAAGATTATGAGGAAACAACTGCTGAAGAAAGCGCAGAAGAAGTAAGTGCAGACGAGACAGCAGAAGAATAAGGTGAGTGTATGAGTACAGGAAAGAAAGTCCCTATGCGAAAATGCGTGGGCTGTGGTGAAATGAAAAACAAAAAAGAAATGATGCGTGTATTAAAAACAGCAGAAAATGAAATTGTTTTAGATACAACCGGCCGTAAAAACGGAAGGGGTGCTTATTTATGTTTTTGTAAGGAATGTTTGCAAAATGCCGCAAAAAACAGGGGACTGGAACGTTCTTTAAAGGTAGCCATACCAAAAGAGGTTTACGAAAGCCTTGAAAGGGAGTTTGAGAAGATTGAGCAGAAATAAAGAACTGGCTTTTTTAGGTCTGGCGGCAAAGGCAGGAAGAATTGTGAGCGGTGAATTTGCTACCGAAAAGGGAGTAAAAGCCGGGCAGGTCTTTTTGGTCCTTACAGCGCAGGATGCATCAGAAAATACGAAAAAAAAGTTTAAAGATATGTGCACATATTATGAAGTGCCTTTATATAATGTGGGAACAAAGGAGGAGTTAGGAAGCGCCATTGGAAAAGATTATCGTGCATCTCTTGGAGTGACGGATGAGAATTTTGCTTTGGCAATGATTAAAAAGTTGGAAAAAATGGGTTATTAACATGAGAAGGAGGGCAATATATGTCAACAATAAGAGTTTACGAACTGGCAAAGGAAGTAAACAAAACAAATAAAGAGGTTTTAGATTTTCTGAAATCAAAAAATATAGAATTAACCAGTCACATGAGTAATGTAGACGAAACACATGCCAATATGGTAAGAGATAATTATAAAAAAGGAAATAAAATTACTCAAGAAGGAAATCATCCTGCAAAACAGGAAGATGGTGAAAAACCTAAGAAAAAGATTATTCAGGTATTCCGCCCTCAGAATGCCAGCCATACATCTGAGAAAAAACAAAAACCGCAGGAGCATAGAAGCGAAGAAAATAGAGGTACACAGGATTTGAAACAGGAAAATAGAAATAATAATCGACCAAATAATAATCGTTATAAAGAAAACGGAGAAAACCGTCAGGGTAATCGCAATAATAACGGAGGAGAAAATCGTCCGAATAACCGTTTTAATAAAAATAACGGAGAAAATCGCCCAAACAACAGAAGCGGAAATGGAGAAAATCGTCCGAACCGTCCGAATAATCGTTTTAACGGAAATGGGGAAGGTCGTCCAAATAATCGAAATAACGGAGAAAACCGCTCAAATAATAATCGCTATAATGGAAATAATAATCAGGAAGGTCGTTCCAACAATCGTTTTAATGGAAATGGAGAAAATCGTCCGAACAATCGTTTCAATAATAATAACGGGAATGCAGAACGTTCAGGCAATCGTTTCGGAAATAATCAGGGAGAACGTGGAAACGGACGTTTTGGCGGCAGAAATGATGGAAGAGGAAATGACAACAGACGTGAACAATCCTCTAAATTTGATGCTCCAAAACTGGAATTTGTAGAAAAAGACAGCCGTAAAGCAAATAGAGAAAATAAGAAAAAAGACAATCGCAGAGACGAATATCAAAATCAGGGAAAACGTCCAAATCAGGGTGGACGCAGACAGGCGCAGAAAATTCCAAAAGCAATGCAGCTGCAGAAGCCGGTATCCCATCCTAAGGAAGAAAAGAAGGAAGAAGTAAAAGAAATCACACTTCCGGAAAAAATGACAATTCGTGAATTGGCTGAAAAAATGAAAATGCAGCCGTCTGTTATTGTGAAAAAACTTTTCTTAGAAGGCGTTATGGTTACAGTAAACCATGAAATTGATTTTGAAAAGGCACAGGAAATTGCTTTAGATTATGATATTATTGCGGAACAGGAAGAAAAAGTAGATGTAATTGAAGAACTCTTAAAAGAAGAAGAGGAAGATGAAGCTACATTAGTTTCCAGACCACCTGTTGTATGTGTTATGGGACACGTTGACCATGGTAAAACTTCCCTTTTGGACTGTATTAGAAAAACTCATGTAACAGATCGTGAGGCAGGGGGTATTACACAGCATATCGGTGCTTATATGGTAAGTGTA